>DAIESF010000258.1 GCA_027346425.1 Gemmatimonadota bacterium
CCCGGCCACGAACGCCCCCTCGATGTAGTCGTGCCCCGTGCTCAGCAACCCTTGGGTCAGCACGAACGGGGCGACGGCGACCACCCCCGGCTCGCGCCGCACGCGCTCCATCACCCCCCGCCAATCGCCGATCTTCAGGTCATCGCCGTAGCTCAATACCCGAATATCGGGAGAGCCGATGAGGATCTTTTCGCGCAGGTCACGCTGAAGCCCGTTCATCACTCCCATCACGACGATGAGGGCGCTGACGCCGACGATGACCCCGCCGATCGCGATCACGCTGATGAACGACAACAGCTTGGAACCGCGACGACTCCGCAGGTAGCGCCACGCGATGTCGAACTCGAGGGACCTCATTCAGGGCGCATCGTGGGAAAGAGGATCACGTCGCGGATATTGGCCGATGCCGAGAGGTACATGAACAGTCGGTCCAGTCCGATGCCGACGCCACCCATGGGCGGCATTCCATATTCCATGGCCCGCAGGTAATCCTCGTCGACTCCGCTCGCCTCTTCGTCGCCCTCGGCCTTGAGTCGGGCCTGCGCTTCGAAGCGCCGACGCTGGTCGATCGGATCGTTGAGTTCGCTGAAGGCGTTGGCGAGTTCCTTCCCCTTGGCGAAGAGCTCGAACCGCTCGGTGAGTCCCTCCACCCCACGCTTGGGCTTCGCGAGCGGCGACAGTTCCACCGGGTAGTCGACCACGAACGTCGGGGAGTCGATGGCCGACTCCACCAGCGCCTGGAACATCTCGTCGAGGAGCTTGGGCCGGCTCAGCGTCTCGACCTTGTGCACACCGATGCGGTGGGCCATCTGGCGCAGGCCCGCCACGTCGAGGGCCATGCAGTCCGCACCGAGCGCCCGGTTCAGCGACGGCACCCATTCGATGCGGGGGAACGGCGGGGTGAACCGCGGCACGTCGACGAAGGCCTCATCCGTCAGGAGCAACCGCTCCTCCGGCCCCGCGGCGTCCGGGGAAAGGACACCGCGCACCGCCTCGGATGCGCGGATCAGGAGTTCCTCCACGCGCCCCATCATCACCGTGTAATCGGCGTAGGCCTCGTAGAACTCCAGCATCGTGAACTCGGGGTTGTGCGTGCGGTCGATCCCCTCGTTTCGGAAGTCGTGCCCGATCTCGTACACGCGGTCGAGCCCGCCCACCACCAGGCGCTTGAGGTACAATTCGTCGGCAATCCGCATGTAGAGCGTCATGTCGAGGGCGTTGTGGTGGGTGACGAAGGGGCGCGCTGCCGCGCCGCCGTACAGCGGCTGCAGCACCGGCGTCTCCACCTCGAGATACCCGAGCGCGTCGAGCGCGCGCCGGATCTCGGTCGTCATGCGACTGCGGGCCACGAAGCGGCGGCGCACGTCGGCGTTCACCGCCAGGTCGGCATAGCGCTGGCGGTACCGCATCTCCGGGTCGGCAAACCCGGAGTGGCGCACCACTGTGCCCTCCACGATCTCGTCCTTGCCGTACGGCAACGGGCGCAGCGACTTGGCGAGGAGCGTCGCCCGCTGGACCTTCACCGTCGTCTCACCGGTGCGGGTCCGGAAGAGGCTCCCGTGCACGCCGACGATGTCACCGATGTCGAACAGCGCGAGCTGCGCGAACACGTCGTCGCCCAGTTCGTCGCGGCGGAAGTACACCTGGATGCGCGAATGCGCGTCGGCCACGTGCCCGAAGATCGTCTTGCCATGGGGACGCCAGGCCACGATGCGACCGGCCACCGACACGCGCGGCCCCTCCTCCACTCCCGCAGGGAGGGCGCGAAGCGCGGTCACCGTATCGTGCGTGGCCTCGAATCCGTAGGCGAACGGGGGAACGCCTAACGACTCGAGCTGCGCGAGCTTCTCGCGCCGCGCCTTCAGGACGAAATTGAGGTCCTCGCTCACCTGGCCTCCAGCGCGCCGGCACCGTACTGCTTCAAGTACGCTTCAATGAACTCGTCGATGTCGCCGTCCATGATCCGCTGGACGTCGGGAATCTTCAACTCGGTGCGATGGTCGTTGACCATGGTATACGGCTGGAAGACGTAACTGCGGATCTGGCTCCCGAACGACACGTCCGACTTGGTCGCATCCAGCTTGGCCTTGGCGGCCGCCTGCTTGTCCGCCTCGATCTGGTACAGCTTGTTCTTCAGCTGCTTCATCGCGGTCGCCTTGTTCTTGAACTGCGACCGCTCCTGCTGGGACGAGACGACCACGCCACTCGGGATGTGCGTCAGGCGCACTGCGGAACTCGTCTTGTTGACGTGCTGCCCCCCGGCACCACTCGCGCGGAAGACATCCATCTTGACGTCCTCCTCGCGGATCTCGATGTTGATCTCCTCGTCCACCACCGGATACACGAAGACCGACGCAAAGCTCGTGTGCCGGCGCGCGTTGGAATCGAACGGGGAAATGCGGACGAGGCGATGCACCCCCGTCTCGGGGCGGAGGAAGCCGTACGCGTAGTGTCCCTTGATCTCGAGGACGGCCCCCTTGATCCCCGCCTCCTCGCCCTCCGACATGTCGAGGATCTCGATCCCGAAACCGTGTCGCTCGGCCCACCGCGTATACATCCGCAGCAGCATCTGGGCCCAGTCCATCGCCTCGGTCCCACCCGCCCCCGCCGAAATCTCGACCTGCGCGTCGCGCCAGTCATCAGGGCCCTGCAACAGCGACCGCAACTCGTACTCGCGAAGCGCGCTCTCGATCGCCGACGTCTCCTGGTCCAGCTCGCGCTCGATCTCCTCGTCGGGCTCGGCGGCCAAGAGTTCGTTCAGCTCCCGGGCGCTCCGCACGCGCCCCTCGATCCGGTCGAACGGTTCCACCCACCCCTTCAGCGTCTTGACGCGCTGCACGACGTCGCGGGCCCGTTCCTGGTCATCCCAGAATCCGGCCCCCGCCATTCGGTCCTCCAGCGTCGTCAGTGTCTCGCGCTTGTTGGCGAGGTCAAAGATACCTCCGCAGTTCCGTCAGCCGCTCGTCGTAGCCACCGAGCGTCCGCGCGCGTTCCAGTTCGCCCATCGATTTGCTCTCTCCGCGACTTCACATGTGACGCGAGCCGTCCTCCGCCTTGGAGAACGGCTCGCCCATCTGACTGGTGCGATCCCGTGAAAATAGCGCTCGCGCGTGACCCGTTGTACCCCGTCTAGAAGATACGCTTGCCCCCGGCCAGCACGTCGTTGAGCGCTTCCTGGAAGTGCGTCGTGCTCTCGGCGAACTCACGCCCCACCTGCTCGACGTACTCCTCGTACGACTTCTTGATCTCCTCGCGGAACAGCTGCTTCAGCGTTCCGTTGCGGGCCCCTTCCTCCCGCTTCTGCGGGTGGTAGGCCACCATGTCCGACACCAGCGCGCGCGCGAGTCGCCGCGCCTTCTGGTTCGGATCGTTGGAGAGGAACGGGTTGATCGGACGGCGGGGAGCGCTCGCACCACTCGCCGCTGACGCACCACTCGACGAAGGCGCCCCACTCGACGCGGGTGCCGCCGACGGCTGCGACGCAGGCGTAGCCGCGCGGGCGACCGGCGTTGCCCGGCGCGTGGTCTCGATCGGCGTGTCGACCTCGCCGCCGAACCCGCCGAGCCGTGCCGACGGGACGAAGGCCGGCGTCGGTGGCCGCAGCGAAGCCGGCGGGGTGGCCGGCGCGCCGAACGCCGGCGTGACGGGAGTCAGGCGCCGCCCTGGGGTGAACGGCGGTACCCGCCCCGACCCGCTCTCACCCATCCGTGGAGCAGCGGGAGCAACCGCCGGCACCGTCGGTGACGTCGGCACTGAGGGCGAGGACGGCGCGGGCGTCAGCGCGCCGCGCGGGGGGACGGCAGGAGCACTCGGCTGCGCCGGAGCCACCGCGGCTGGCGGGATCGCTGCTGCCGGAGGGCTCGCTGCTGCTGGCGGGCTCGCCGCGGCGCTCACCGTGGGACGGGGCGACGGCGTGGTCCGCTCCGTGCCAGCCGGCGGACCCGACAATCCCGGTGCCGCGCCGCGCGACGTCGAACTCGGAAAGTCGTCGGCCCATCGGACGCTGGCGCCGATCGGGATCAATCCGCCGCAGATCGAACAACGCGCGCGTAGGTTCGCCCCGGTCACTCTGGCGGGATCCACGCGAAAGACCGACTGACACTCAGGACACGAGACGTTCATGACTCGTCAATCACACTGATGGCACGCGGGGGACGCGGCGGCGTCGGCTCCCCCCCAGTCAGGGCGAAGTCCGTGCGCCGATCAACAGTATACACCGACCCGGCCAGGGTCTTGGCGTATCCCTTCATCTCCGTCGCAAGTTCGCTCACTTGTGCGGCCGAGGTGAAGTGCCTCCGCTCATTGGTTACGACCCCAATCGACAGCGTCATCAGGGGGACACGGTGCAGCTGCCCCCTCCGGTCCTTCCCGAAAAAGTAACCGGCGCGACGGTCCTGCTCGGAATACTGGAACGGTACGATCAGGTCGAATACGGTTACGATCTCCGCGCAGGCCTCGTTCACCATGTCCGACGGAATGATGAAGATGAAGTCATCGCCGCCGATGTGCCCGACGAATCCCCGCTCGCTGCAGGTCCCCTTCACCACGTCGTGCAGGAGCTTCGCCAGCAGGCGAATGACACGGTCGCCGTCGAAATAGCTGTAGCGGTCGTTGAACTCCTTGAAGTGATCGAGGTCGGCGTAGCAGACGGCGAATCCCTCGCCGCGATCCATCCGTCGCGCGATCTCACCCTCGATCTCGATCGTGCCGGGAAGGCGCGTCGACGGATGCACGTAGACGTCGCGGTCTGAGCGCCGCAGGAGGAGGTCGAGTCGCTGCGTGACCTCTGTGTCGGAGGTGATGGTCGATAGGACCTCGTCCGCGCCTGCCCCGAGTGCTCGCTCGAACGCTCCCGACGCCTGGTCCACGAGGATCACCGCGGGCACGATGCCCGTAAAGGAGTCGGCCTTGAGTCGACGGCACGCCCCCCACAGGTCGCTCCGCGCGCTTTCTCCGCGCGCGTCGAAAATCACGAGCCGAGGGCGGCTTCGGAGTGCCACCGCCAGGAGGTCGTCTCCGGTATGCACGTCCACCCCGGACAGCCCGCTCCCATGCACCCACGCGACCACGGCCGCAGGGAGCGATTGACCGCGCGGGCTGAACAGCATCGCGGATGGGAGCGGCACGCTATCGATGGGGTGAGCGGGGCGGGGGCAAGTTACCCGGCAAAAAAGTCCAGGTCAAAAGCCGTCCTGGCGGCGACTTCCTCCCTTCACGCTACGACGATTCTCGGCGTCATCGGTGACAAGCGCGTTGCAGCCGACCGCCCCCTCCCCCCGGGGTCCCGTCGACTCAGAAGGTGACGCGAAGCGAGAGGTAGGTCGGGGCCTGTCCGGCGTCGGCAGAGAGCCCTGAGAACACGCGGGCGAAGTCGATCACCAGCCGCCGCGCGACGAAGCCGATTCCGAGTGTCGGCCCCCCCGATTCCGAGGTCCCGGTCGAAAAGACATACCCGGCGCGCAGGAAGGCACGCTGCTCCCACGCGAACTCCCCTCCCACCCGTGGAAGCGGGTGACGCACCGGGGTCTCGTCGATCAAATCCGCGGAGATCCGGACCTCTGCGTTGTCGGCGTATTCCTTCGGGATGGTGTATCTGGCACTCGCTCCGATCTGCACGCGAGTCGGTAGCGGGTCCGACTCCTCGCTGTCGCTGGCTCGGAGGCGAACGCCGACGTTGCGGATGGCGGCCCCCAGCGTGACCGGGATCGCGGTTGGGAGATCGACCTGCCCCCCGAAATCCACGGCGCTGGTGGAGGACTGTGTGGTGGGGAGGGACGGGCAGAGTCCTTCGCAATCGAATCGGAACTGGACGAGCTTGTACGACAGGCCCGCCCTCACACGCCGGCCGATGGAGCGGGCGTAAGTACCTACCAGCGCGATGTTTCTGGGGAGGATCTTACCTACCACATTACCCTGATTGTCCACGGCGGGGATGTCCCCCCCGAAGTCCAGAATGTTGGCAGAGAGCGCGGCGACCCCCAGTAGCGAGGACGCCGCGGTGACGGTTAGCGCCTCACTTGTCCCGACGACGCTCTGCGAGTGATGCAGCGCGGCGTCGCCACGCCGGACTGTCGCGATCCCCGCGGGATTCCACCAGACGCCGTCGCCGCTTCCGTTCGACGCCATCATTGACTGCCCCATCCCCACTCCCCTGGCCGAGATGGGGAGGAGCAGAAAGAGCGCCGCCTGATCCGCCATCGCGGCCTGGGCGGCCGTTCGCGTCGGGATGATGACACCGATCATGGCCGTGGCGATGATGCCGCCGGCCGCGAAGCGCAGGCTCCTAGAGAGGCGTGGCCTCATCCGTGAGCATGATGGGGATGTCGTCGCGGATCGGATAGCGGAGTCGACAGGTCAGGCAAACCAGCTCGGCGTCGCGTTCGTGGTGCTCGAGCGCCCCCTTGCATCGAGGGCAGACGAGAACAGCCAGCAGTTGTGGTGACAGCGTCACGGGGAGGGTTCCTCGGGGATGACGAATCCGAACCGTTTCAGCGAGCGTTCGTTGCGCCGCCAGTTGTCCAGCACCTTGACCCACAGATCGAGATACACACGCGCGCCGACCAGGTTCTCGATCTTTCGGCGCGCCTCAGTTCCGATGACGCGGATCCGCTCACCATCCCGCCCGATCACGATGTGCTTCTGGCTCTCACGCTCGACGAACACCACGACGCGAATGTACATCGGGTCGCGATCCTCGCGGAACTCCTCCACCTCGCATGCGATGGAGTACGGAACCTCGTCTTCGAGCTGTTCGAGCGCAGTCTCGCGCACGAGCTCCTCGACGAAGAATCGGAGGTGTTGGGTGGAGACGTCCTCGCTGTCGTAGAGAAACGGACTTTCCGGGAGGAGGGCGATGAGCCGGACTTCCAGGGCCTGCATCCCCTCCCCGGTCGTGGCCGAGACGAAGACAGCGTCTGGATTCGCGCGTGTCAGGGCATCACGCGCGTCGGCGGTGAGGAGGTCGGCCTTGTTGACGACGGTGACAACGGGGGCGCGCGGCGGGGTGTCGAGGTGCGCGACCTCGTGCAGCGGTTCCACCGGTCCCCGGCTTCCGTCGACCAGGTAGGCGATGACGTCGGCATCGTCGAGCGCGGCAAGCGCCTCGCTTCGCATGGCCCTGTGGAGGGCGTAGCGGGGGTGCAGGAGCCCCGGGGTATCGTGGATGACGAGTTGTGCATCATCGCGGGACAGGATCCCGACGATGCGTTTGCGCGTCGACTGCGGCTTCGGGCTCGTGATGGCGAGCTTTTCGCCGACGAGCTTGTTGAGGAGCGTCGACTTTCCGGCGTTTGGCCGGCCGACGACGGTGACGATGCCCGCGCGAGTCATGCGAGGAAAGGTAGCATAAACACAAACGCGGGCCGTATGGGGGAACCATACGGCCCGCGCAGGGGGTGCCGGCGACGGCCTACTCTCCCGCGGTCTCTCGACCGGAGTACCATCGGCGCTGTAGGGCTTAACGACCGTGTTCGGAATGGGAACGGGTGTGGCCC
>DAIESF010000294.1 GCA_027346425.1 Gemmatimonadota bacterium
GGTCACGACATCGGTGCCGCTCAACACCCTTCAGGAGATAGCCAAGAGGATCGCTACCTGGCCCGAGATGCTCAGTCTACACCCCAAAGTGGCCGCCCTTGCCAAAGAGAGGGAGTCGATGACCTTCGATCGCCCTGTCGACTGGGGGATGGGGGAGTGGCTCGCCTACGGCTCGCTCCTAGCTGAGGGGAGGCCGGTTCGCCTTGCAGGGCAAGATGTGGAGCGGGGAACCTTTAGCCACCGCCATGCGGTGTGGATCGATCAAAAAACGGGAGAAAAGTATTATCCTCTCGCCCCCCTTCACATCTACAACTCGATTTTGTCTGAATTTGCCGCTCTCGGCTTTGAGTTTGGCTATAGCCTCAGCACCCCGAATGGGCTTACAATCTGGGAGGCGCAGTTTGGCGACTTCGCCAATGGCGCTCAGGTGATCATGGACCAGTATCTCGCCTCGTCGGAGCAGAAGTGGGGGCAAAAATCGAATATCACCCTCTTTTTGCCTCATGGCTATGAGGGGCAGGGACCCGAGCACTCGTCGGCCAGGCTCGAGCGCTTCTTGCAGCTGTGCGCCGAGGGGAACCTGCGGGTGGCGTATCCCTCGACGTCGGCCCAGTACTTCCACATCCTGCGTCGGCAGGCGCGCCTGGCGATCCGCCGCCCGCTGGTCCTCATGCAGCCCAAGAGCATGCTGCGACTCGGCGCGGCGACCTCGCGCCTCGATGACCTGGTGCGCGGGCGCTTCATGCCGGTGATCGACGACCCGCAAGTCGCTGCCCGCGAGGAGGTGACACGCCTCGTCTTCTGCACCGGGAAGCTCTACTACGAGCTGGTGGCGCGGGATCATCCGTCGCACCTGGCGGTGGTGCGCGTGGAGCAGCTGTATCCATGGCCGCACGAGGAGGTCTCGCGCGTCGTGGACCAGTACCCGAACATCGCCGAGATCGTATGGGCGCAGGAGGAACCGAAGAACATGGGCGCCTGGTCCTACGTCGCGCCACGGCTCCGTGCCTCGGCCGGCAACGCCCTCATCATCCGCTACATCGGGCGCCCCGAGCGCTCGAGCCCGGCCGAAGGCTACGCCTCGTCGCATACGGTGGAGCAGGCGCGCATCGTCGGTGACGTGCACGCGGCGCCGATCCTCCCGCGGCGGTCGGCGATACGCTAGAGGACGAGAAGACGAGAAGACGAGAAGACGAGAAGACGAGAAGACGAGAAGACGAGAGGGGCCGGCGCTGCGATCAGGGCCGGCCCCGTCTGCATGCAGTGCCCTGGCTGCTCGCGTTCTCGTCGTCTACGACTGCTTGCGTGGCACCACGCTACTCATGGTGACACCTACCGCCACTACCGCAACCGCCCCGATCAGGTTGTGCCACAGGAATGTGACTTGCGGGAGGCCGAAGGAGACGGCGGCCACGCAGGCCATCCCCGCGATGAGCCCCACGAAGGCGCCGAGCGCGGTGGCGCGGCGAATCATGGCGAGGATGAAGACGCCGAGGATGGAACCGTAGAAGAACGATCCGAAGCGGTTCACCACCTCGATCAGCGAGCCTAACGTGGCGGCATACACCGCGACGATGCAGGCGAAGATCCCCCAAACGCCGGTGGCCGCCTTGGAGATGGCCAGGTAGTGCGCGTCGCTCGCCTCCGGCCTGACCCACCGGCGGTAGAAGTCGATGACGGTGGCGGTGGACAGCGAGTTGAGTTCGGCGGCGATGCTCGACATCGCGGCGGCCATCACGGCGGCGATGAAGAACCCGGCCAGTCCGAGCGGGAGCTGGTCGAGGACGAAGCGCGGCATGATGTAATTCACGTCGCGCGCCGATTCCCCGGTCACCTGCTCGGCGGCACCAAGGGCTTCCGTCCGCACGGCCCCCACTCGGGCGTCGGCGTCGCGGAAGCCCGCTTCCAGCCGCGGCTCGTCCGCGGCGTCGGGCGCCGAGGCCGCCAGCTGCCGCGCCGCTTGGGCGCGGACTGCGACGGCCGTGTCGTACCGGGCTTGCAGCTGCGCGTATGCCGCCGGTTGCGCCTCGCGGACGCTGCGCGCATGTGCCGGGTTCCAGAGGAGCGGCGGCGCCTGGAAAACGTAGAAGACGAAGACGAGGATCCCGATGAGGAGGATCAGCGCCTGCAGGGGGATCTTCCAGTACGCGCTCATCAGGAGCGAGCTGCGTGCCTCGGGAACGGAGCGGGCGGTGAGGTAGCGCTGTACCTGGCTCTGGTCGGTGCCGAAGTACGACAGCATCAGGAAGGTTCCGCCCAGGATCCCCGACCAGAACGTGTACGTCTGCGACACGTCGAACGAGAAGTCGAAGGGACGCATTCGCCCCGCCGCCCCGGCCACGCGAAGGGCGGCATCGGTGGAGACGGGGAGCTTGACGATCAGGACGATGATGATCGACGCCAACGAGCCCACGATGATGAACATCTGCTTGACGTCGGCCCAGGTCACCGCCTGCACGCCGCCCAGCATCGTGTAGATCACCGTCGGCACCCCGATCAGCGCCACGCACCACGCAAGTGGCCAGCCGAAGATCGCCGAGAAGACCACCGCCGGGGCGGCGATGATCGTCCCGCACGACATCCCGCGCGAAATGAGGAAGAGGAACGACGTCAGGGAGCGCGTCTTGGCGTCGAACCGGCGCTCGAGGAATTCGTACGCAGTGAAGACCTTCGCCCCATGCAGGAAGGGGACGAGCGTCACGCCGAGAATCACCATCGCCAACGGGAGCCCGAAGTAGAACTGCACGAAGCGCATCCCGTCGGTAGCGCCCTGTCCGGTGGTCCCGATCAGCGTCACCGCCGAGAGCTGCGTCGCCATGACCGAGAGCCCCACTGCCCACCACGGGAGGGAGCGGTTGGCGAGGAAGTACCCTTCGATCCCCTTCGTCCCCTTGGCGGCCCGGATCCCGTCGACCATGACGTACGCGAGGTAGACGATGACGATGGCCCAATTGAGCGGATGCATGTGGTCGCGTATCCCTCAGTTGCCGTAACGGGCCTGGAGCCACCAGAGTGCGACGAGCGCGGCCACCTGCATGCTCATGACCCTGGCGAGCGTTCGCCGGAAGCGGGCGGCTCCCTCGGGGTCTGCCCCTTCGGTGTCGGCTCCTTCGGGGTGTGTGCCCTCGGAGTGTGGCGCCGAATGGCCGGCCCCGTGGGGGTGGGCAGGGTCCTGTGGCGGTCGGTGGTGGTCGGACATGGGCGCGCCAAGGTGGTAAAGGTTGGGGGAGAATGTACCGCAGGGACAGGTCAGGGGAGGGGTCGGCGGGACATATTGCGTGCGTCGCGACGCGCCGCGCGTTCGCCCCCGGCGCCTCTCGTTCATCGCCCCTCGCCTCGACACGTCATGCGTCACCTGACGGCCACCTGTGCCGCCCTTGCTCTCGCGTCGTCCCTTGTCGGCGCCCAGGATCGTGGTGCTGCCGCGTTAGGCCCCCTGGTCCAGGGGCTCGGGACCTCCGCCCGCGTCCTCGTCATCGCCGCCCATCCCGACGACGAGGACACCCAGCTGATCACCTGGTTGGCCAAGGGGCGGCACGTCGAGACCGCATATCTCGCCCTTACGCGCGGCGACGGCGGGCAGAACCTCATCGGCAACGAGCTGGGCGAGGCGCTTGGCGCCATCCGCACCGAGGAGCTCCTCGCCGCCCGGCGACTCGACGGCGGCCGGCAGTATTTCACCCGCGCCTTCGACTTCGGCTTCTCCAAGAATGCCGAGGAGACGCTGACGCAATGGTCGCGCGACTCCATCCTGCGCGACGTGGTCACCGTGGTGCGGCAGTTCCGTCCGCACGTGATCGTGGCCGTCTTCAGCGGGACGCCGGCCGATGGGCACGGACATCACCAGGTCTCCGGCCTCTTTGCGCGCGAGGCGTACGACGCGGCCGGTGACACGGTGCGCTTTCCGCGCTCGGAGACCGCCGGTTACGGCGCGTGGACGGTGTCGAAGTTCTACCGAAGCGCCCTGTTCCGCATGCAGGACCGCGCGACGCTCCGGATGAACGTGGGTGAGTTCAACCCGATTCTCGGACGTTCGTACAGCGAGATCGCCGCCGACTCGCTGTCACAGCACAAGTCGCAGGCGATGGGATCGTTGCAGCAGAAGGGGGTGCGCTTCGACCAGCTGATGCGCGAGGCGACCCGGGCGCCGGGGGCTCCTGCAGATGCAAGGCAGGAGCAGGGGCTCTTTGACGGCATCGACACCACGTGGTCGCGCTTCGCGCCGCTGATGCGCACCGCACCGCAACGCGCGGCGCTCGATTCGCTTCCGGGGGCGTTTGCCCGGGCCCGGGATGCCCTCGACCTTGCCCATCCCGGGCGGGTCGTACCGCTGCTCATCGATGCCGCCCGCCTGCTGCGTGCCATCTGCCCGCCCCCCTCGATGTCGCCGTGCCTTCGCGACATGAGGGGCTTGTCGCCCGACGCCGCCGCGATCCTGCGCGCGGCGCTTCCGGTGAGCAACGACGCCTTGCAGCTCATGGCCGGGGACGGTGACCTGGCACAGGCGTGGTCGGTGGCCCTGCAGCGCACCGACCGCGCCATCCTCCTCGCCTCGGGGATCGCCGTCGAGGCGACCGCGCCGCGCGAGGTGTGGTCGGTCGGTGAACCGGTTCCGGTGCAGGTGCGCGTCTACAACCGCGGTGATCGCCCGGTGACCGTCGCCAGCCAGGTGGCCATGACGCCCGGCGGGATGCGCCAGGGGGCGAGGGGCAGCGTCGTGCTCCTCGCCGACAGCGCGCTGACCGACACCCTCGAGGTGCAGCTGGCGGGACCGACGCAGCCATGGTGGCTGGAGTCGCCGCGGAACGGCGCGATGTTCACCCCGCGTGTGGTCGGCATCTCCGAGACGTCACGCCGCGGCGCGGCGACGATCGCGGTGAACATCTCCCTGGGCGGGGCGATGGTGCACACGATCGAGGCGCCGGTCGTATACCGGTTCGCCGATGCCATCAAGGGAGAGACGCGGCACCCCATTGCGGCCGCTCCGGCCATCACCGCCTCCCTCGACGATGCGATCGCCTATGCCCCGGCCAACGCCCCCATCGAGCGCGCGGTGCGCGTCTACCTGCGGTCGCACGCTTCCGAGGCGCGCACCGTCACCGTGAGTTTGCAGCTGCCGACTGGGCTGGTGGCCGATAGCGCCGAGCGTGTGGTGCGGTTCCCCGGCAATGCGAAGGGGACCCCCGCGGCCGGTCCGGGGGCGGCCTTC
>DAIESF010000302.1 GCA_027346425.1 Gemmatimonadota bacterium
CGCGCCAATGAGCGCGCGCCGCCGAGCGCTTGCCGGCGGGAGCGACGGGGGACAACGTTGCGGAGCCTCGCGCGTCCGTTTCCCCTGTCACTCGGAGCCCCTGCATGACCCGTGTGTACCGTCTCGTGATCGCCATGGCGATCGCCATCACTGTCGCCCCGTCCGCGTACGCGCAGGGCGCCAAGCCGGCGCGCCCCGACCCCCGGCTGGAGCGGCTGAAGGCCGAGGCGCTGACCAAGGTGGACGGGCGCGCCAAGCAGGTGCAGGAAATCATCGACATGCTGTTCTCCTTTGGGGAACTGGGGATGCAGGAGCACGAGACCTCGAAGTACCTCTCCGGGTTCCTCGAGCAGAATGGCTTCGCCGTGGAGCGCGGGGTGGCGGGGATGCCGACCGCCTGGGTCGCGAAGTGGGGGAGCGGGAAGCCGGTGATCTCGTTAGGGTCGGACATCGATGGAATTCCGCAGGCCAGCCAGAAGCCGGCGTTCGCCTATCGCGACCCGCTGATCGCCGGGGCCCCCGGACACGGCGAGGGGCACAACTCCGGGCAGGCCGTCAACATCGCCGCCGCGCTCGTGGTGAAGGAGATCATGGAGCGCGAGCACATTCCGGGGACGCTCGTGCTGTGGCCGGGGGTCGCCGAGGAGCAGCTGGCGGGGAAGGCACACCTCGTGCGCGCCGGCGTCTTCAAGGACGTGGACGTCACGCTCTTTACGCACGTCGGCTCGGACCTCAGCGTCGGCTGGGGGCGCTCCGGCTCGCAAGCGATGGTCTCGGCCCTCTTCAAGTTCCGCGGGCAGACGGCGCACTCGGCCGGCGCTCCGTGGCGCGGCAAGTCGGCGCTGGACGCCGCCATGCTGATGGGGATGGGGTGGGAGTACAAGCGCGAGCACCTCGAGCCGCAGCAGCGCTCGCACTACATCATCAAAGATGGCGGCGACCAGCCGAACGTCGTCCCGCAGACGGCAAGCATCTGGTTCTTCATCCGCGAGCGCGACTACGAGCGCGTCATGCGCAACTTCGACGCCGCCAAGCGCATCGCCCAAGGGGCCGCGATGATGACCGACACGAAGCTCGACACGGTGGAGATCATCGGCTCGGCGTGGGACGTGCACTTCAACAAGGCGGTGGCCGAGGCGGCGTACGCCAACATCAAGCGCGTCGGCGTCCCCAAGTGGGACGACAACGACATGCTCCTGGCCAAGTCGCTGCAGAAGGAGATGGGCGCCCCCGATAGCGGACTAGCGACGAAGGTCGGCGATTTCTGCGCTCCCCCCCCCGACGCGGTGGTCTATGGCGGCTCGGACGACATCGGCGACGTGTCGTGGAACGTCCCGACGATCACGCTCTCGTATCCGTCGAACATCCCGGGGACCCCGGGGCACAACTGGGCCGATGCGATCGCGATGGCCACACCGATCGCCCACAAGGGTGCGATTGCCGGCGCCAAGGTGCAGGCCCTGACCCTGCTCGACCTCTTCCTGACGCCGAAGATCGTCGCCGACGCCTGGGACTACTTCCGCACCGTCCAGACGAAGGACAAGACGTACCGGTCGTTCCTTGGCCCTAACGACGGACCGCCGACCTGGCTCAACGCCGAGATCATGGCCAGGTGGCGCCCGTTGATGAAGCAGTACTACTACGATCCGTCGAAGTACAATACGTACCTGGACCAACTGGGCTTCAAGTATCCGACGCTGAAGCCCGCGGTTCAGTAGAGGACGAGCGGACGAGACGACGAGAAGTCCAGGGCACGCCTTCCAATTCGCTGGTTTTCCCGTCGCCTCCCCCTCGCGTCCAACACGCGTTGCCACGCAGACGTATCCTGTCCGGCGGTCGTCGCACGCCCCATCGCACGGGCCGCCGGGTTCGAGCTGTTCAATCCATCCCCCCCACGCCCCCAGTCTCATGCGCCGCAGGTTGTCAGCACTCGCACTGTCTGCCGTCGCGCTCGCCGCGCTCGCCGCGCTCGCCGGTGCCCCGTTACTCCTGTCCGCCCAGAAGGCGCCCAAGCCCGACCCGCGCCTCGAGAAGCTCAAGGCCGAGGCCATCGCCAAGGTGGATGCCCGGGCCAAGCTCGTGCAGGAGATCGTCGACCAGGTCTACTCGTTCGGCGAGCTCGGCATGCAGGAATTCGAGACGTCCAAGTACCTCACCGGGCTCCTCGAGCAGAACGGCTTCAAGGTCGAGCGCGGCGTGGCGGGAATGCCGACGGCATTCGTCGCCACGTGGGGGTCGGGGAAGCCGGTCATCGCGTTAGGCTCGGACATCGACGGGATCCCGCAGTCCAACCAGAAACCGGCCTACGGCTTCTTCGAGCCGCTCGTCGCCGGCGCGCCGGGGCACGGTGAGGGGCACAACTCGGGACAGGCAGTCAACATCGCCGCCGCGCTGGTGGTGAAGGAAATCATGGAGCGCGAGAAGCTCCCGGGCACTCTCAAGATCTGGCCGGGGGTCGCCGAGGAGCAGGTGGCCGGGAAGGCGCACCTCGTGCGCGCCGGCGTCTTCAAGGATGTCGACGTCACGCTCTTCACGCACGTCGGCAACAACCTCGGCGTCTCGTGGGGACAGTCCGGATCCAATGCGATCGTGACGGCGCTCTTCAAATTCCGCGGGCAGACCGCGCACTCCGCTGGCGCCCCGTGGCGCGGCAAGTCGGCGCTCGACGCGGTGATGCTGATGGGTCAGGGGTGGGAGTTCAAGCGCGAGCACCTCGAGCCGGCGCAGCGCTCGCATTACGTCATCGTCGACGGCGGCGACCAACCGAACGTCGTCCCCCAGACCGCCTCGATCTGGTTCTACATTCGCGAGCGCGACTACGACAAGGTGCAGGCCAACTTCGCCGCCGCCAAGCGCATCGCCGAAGGGGCCGCGATGATGACCGACACCAAGCTCGATACGGTCATGATTCTTGGCTCGGCGTGGAGCGGGCACTTCAACAAGGCGATCGCCCAGGCCACCCAGGCCAACATCGAGCGGGTCGGCGACCCCAAGTGGGACGAGAACGACATCGCCCTCGCCAAGGGGATTCAGCGCGAACTCAAGGTGCGCGAGCAGGGGCTGGAGACCAAGGTCGACTCACTCGGCGGCCCGGTGGACATGGCGCGTTCGTTAGGCGGCGGCTCGGACGACATCGGCGACATCTCCTGGAACGTCCCGACCGTCACGCTGCGCTACCCCTCCAACATCCCCGGGCTCCCCGGCCACAACTGGGCGAACGGGATCTCGATGGCGACGCCGATCGCCCACAAGGGAGCGGTCGCAGGGGCCAAGGTGCAGGCGGCAACGCTCCTCGACATCCTCCTGCAGCCCAAGCTCGTCGCCGACGCCTGGGACTACTTCAACAACGTCCAGACCAAGACCACGAAGTACAAGTCATTCCTCGGCCCCAACGACGGCCCGCCGACCTGGCTCAACGAGGAGATCATGGCGAAGTACCGCCCCCTCATGAAGCCGTATTACTACGACGCGACCAAGTTCAAGACGTACCTCGACCAGCTGGGGATCAAGTACCCGACGGTCAAGCCGATCGCGCAGTAGCCGGCAGCAGGGCAACGGAAACGGATAACGGGGAAGACGAGGGGAGGTTCTCTCGTCTTCTCGCGTTTCCGGAGCGCGGCGTCGTGACGATGCTCGCGACTGGGGAGTCGAACTCGGTCCAGCGCCTCTCGCTCACACTCCACCACGCTGGCCGGTTGGTGAGAAAGGGCTAATGACACACTGGCACCAGCAGTTCGATCGTGGGCGGATGTCAGCCCTGAATCGAGGGTGTTCCCTGGGGCGCAAGCGGTGAAAACGCCAGAATTTACACAGCGCCTAACCGAACGATAAGTGAACCCGCGTCACCCACTCCCCTTTCGTGTTTTTGTGAATTGTGAGCGCCTCGCTTCGGCGATATCGTCC
>DAIESF010000307.1 GCA_027346425.1 Gemmatimonadota bacterium
ATCCGGGTGGGGGCGACGCAATCGAAGAGGTCGACGCCGCGCTTGACCCCCTCGATCAGGTCCTCGGGGAAGCCAACTCCCATGAGGTACCGTGGCCGGTCGACCGGGAGTTCGGGGTCGAGGACGTCGAGCATGGCGTACATGTCGGGCTTGGCCTCGCCGACCGAGAGCCCGCCGATCCCGTAGCCGAGCCAGTCCCCGGCGGCGCGAATGGCGCGCGCCGCCTCCCGTCGCAACTCTGGGTGGATCCCCCCCTGCACGATGGGGAAGAGCGCCTGCGGGTGGCCGTGCGGGTCACCTCCTTCGCGCCGCAATCGCTCGAACTCTTTGTTGCAGCGGTCGAGCCAGCGCAGGGAGCGCTCGCTCGCATCGCGGGCGGGGGCCAGCTCCGACTGCCCGGGGATGACGTGATCGAACTGCATGATGACGTCGGCGCCGAGGTTGCGCTCGATCTGCATCACCCGCTCGGGGGAGAAGAATCGCTTGGATCCGTCGATGTGCGAGCGGAACTCTGCTCCCTCCTCAGTGATCGTGCGGAGCGTCTCGAGGGAGAAGACCTGAAAGCCGCCTGAATCGGTGAGGATAGGGCCGCTCCAGTGCATGAAGCGGTGGAGCCCTCCGAGGTCGCGGACCAATTCGTCGCCGGGGCGCAGGTGGAGATGGTAGGCGTTGGCGAGGATCATCTGTGCGCCGGCGGCGCGCACGTCGTCGGGGTCGAGCGCCTTGACGGTCGCCAGCGTCCCGACGGGCATGAAGATCGGGGTCTCCACGACGCCGTGAGGCGTACTGAAGGTCGCGGCGCGTGCCTGTCCGTCCTGGGCGAGTTTCGCGAAACGGAATGCCGGTTCCGGCGTCACGCGCTACAGTCCTCCCGTTCGCACGGTGACGTGCGCGTCGTCGCCTTCGCATCGGTACACGATGTCGACGTTTTCGCGTCGCGCCTTGGGGGCGCGATCGAAGGTGAGCTGGGCCGAGACCGTTCCGAAGACGCCATCGAGCGTATCGTCGCCTGTTCCGCGCACGAGTTCGGCGCGGGTGGCGAACCCGCTGGTGTCGACGTCGACCATGAGTCGCGCGGTCCCTGAGTCGGGGCGCTGGGCCTGACGCAGCGAGGCGCATTGCAGTCGCAGGTACTCGGCGAGCACCGGCTCGACCTTGGCGAGCGTGTAGATCGGGTTCTGCTTGGACGGGAGGAACGCGCGCGTGGTGGTGGTGACGCAGGCAGTCGCCAGCAGCACGGGGAGCGTCAGGGCCGAAACCCTAGAGAATGACCATCGCATCGCCATAGGAGTAGAAGCGGTAGCCTTCGCGCACGGCGGTGCGATAGGCGTCCATGATGAGCTCGTACCCCGCGAAGGCGGCGACGAGCATGAGGAGGGTCGAGCGCGGGAGGTGAAAGTTGGTCACCATCCGGTCGACCGCACGGAAGGTGTAGGGCGGATAGATGAAGATCGAGGTCTCGCGGGCATCGGCGCGGAAGCGTCCGTGGGGATCGACGTTGGATTCGAGCGTCCGCACCGAGGTCGTCCCCACCGCCCAGAGGTGGGCGCCGGCCGCTCGCGCGGTGTTGAGCCGGGCCGCGGTCTCGGCAGACAGCTGGTACCACTCCTCGTGCATCACGTGCCGCGCAGGGTCGTCGACATCCACCGGCTTGAAGGTCCCGGCGCCGACGTGCAGGAGGACATCCGCCAGCTGCACCCCGCGGGCGGTGAGGACTTCGAGGAGGGCGGGGGTGAAGTGGAGCCCGGCGGTGGGGGCGGCGACCGACCCGGGCTCGCGCGCGTACACGGTTTGGTACCGCTCGGCGTCGCCGGCGGCATCAGCACGGTGAATGTAGGGCGGGGGCGGGATGTGCCCGTGGCGCTCGATCGCCTCGGCGTCGTCGTCCGCCCCTTCCAGCTGCACGATGCGCGTGCGGCGCTCGGTGACCTCGAGGATGCGCACGTCGAGCCCTGGGGCCACGTGCACCACGCGCCCCGGACGGAGCTTTCCCCCCGGGTGAACCATCGCCTCCCAGCGATGGTTGCCTAACGGCTTGAGGAGCATCACCTCGGCCGGGGCGCCGGAATCGCGGGCCCCCAGCAGGCGGGCGCGGATCACGCGCGAGGTGTTGCGCACGAGGACGTCGCCCGGGGGGATGAGAGTCACGAGGTCGGCGAAGGTGCCGTGCGTGATGCTCCCCGTGGCGCGATTGACCACCATGAGGCGTGAGGCGTCGCGCCGGTCGCTGGGCGCCTGGGCGATCGACGACTCCGGAAGGTGGAAGTCGAAGGCGGCGGTGGGGTAGGTGGGCGTCTGCATGGGGCATCGAACGACGATCGCCGGTGGACTCGGCCGACGATTGCCGGCGGACACCGCCGGCGGTCGCTGGAGGATACTGCCGGCGGTCGCCGGGGCCTACGCCTCGAAGAGCCGGCGCTGCACCTCGTCGGCGCGGCTGGGCGGGGAGAAGCCGAAGTGTCGGTAGGCGAGCGACGTGGCGACGCGCCCGCGGGGGGTGCGCTGCAGGAAGCCGTTCTGCACGAGGAAGGGTTCGTACACCTCCTCGATCGTCCCGGTGTCCTCGGCGACGGCGGCGGCGATCGAGCCGACGCCGACTGGCCCCCCCTCGAACTTCTCGATGATGGCGCGCAGGATGCGGGCGTCCATGTCGTCGAGGCCGAACTGGTCGACATCCAGCAGCTGCAACGCCGCGTCGGCCACCGCCCGCGAGATCGCCCCGTCGGCGCGGACCTGCGCGTAGTCGCGCACGCGGCGGAGCAGGCGATTGGCAATGCGCGGCGTCCCTCGCGAGCGGCGGGCAATCTCGTGCGCCCCCTCGGCGTCGACCTCCACGTGCAGCACCTCGGCGGTGCGCCGCACGATGTGCTCGAGATCCTCGGCCGGGTAGTAATTCAACCGCTGCACGATCCCGAAGCGCGCGCGCATCGGCGGGGTGAGCATCCCCTGTCGCGTGGTGGCGCCGATGAGGGTGAAGCGCTCGATCGGCATCGTGATCGTCTGCGCCTTGGGCCCCTCGGAGAGCCGGATGTCGATGCGGTAGTCCTCCGTTGCCGGGTAGAGGAATTCCTCGATGACCGGCTTGAGGCGATGGATTTCGTCGATGAAGAGGATGTCGCCTTCGCGCAGGTTGGTGAGTGTGCCGACGAGGTCGCCCGGTTTTTCCAGGGCGGGACCCGAGGTGGTGCGGATGTTCACTCCGAGCTCGCGGGCGATGAGCTCGGCGAGCGTCGTCTTGCCCAACCCCGGGGGACCGAAGAAGAGCGTGTGGTCCAGCGGCTCGCGCCGGCTGAGCGCGGCGTCGATGTAGATCCGGAGGCTCTCCTTGACCTTCGACTGCCCGATGAACTCCGCAAGCCGCTGGGGACGCAGCGAGAGCTCTACCGGGCCTTCCTCGGGGAGTTCGTCGGGGGTCGTGATTTCGCGGGGCACGGCGCTGGAGACGGGAGACGGGGTGGGGAGGCGGTGGAGAATATAGCCCGAAAAAATGCCGAAGTCGAACGGGGGGGATTCGGTGACGTTGGGGGTTCGCGGGCGTCGTTGAGTTGTGAATTCGGTCGCAATACTCGTGGTCGCTTTGGCCGTCTCACTGGCGGCGGTGGCGTACCTCGTCCTGCGCAATCGGCGGGCGCGGGAGGCTGTTCACGCCCTGCGATCCAGCGAGGCGCGCTTCCGCTCGCTGGTGCAGCTCTCGTCCGACGTCACGCTCATCGTGGGGACCGACGGGGTGATCCAGTACGCCTCGCCGGCAGCGCGACACACCTTCGGGCGACGAGCCTCCACGCTCGAGGGGGTCAAGCTCTTGTCGCTGGTGCATCCGGACGACGTCGGTCAGACGGCGCGCTTCCTTGGCTCGCTCAGCGCCGGGCAGGGGCGCACGGTGTCGGAGTGGCGCGTGCGTGGCTCGACCGGGATGTGGCAGTGGACGGAGAACACGACCGTCGACCTGTCGAACGAGCCGGCGGTGGGCGGGGTGGTGATCAACGTGCGCGACATTTCCGAGCGGCGCTCGCTCGAGACGCGCCTCACGCACCAGGCCTTCCACGATTCGCTGACGCGGCTGGCCAACCGGTCGCTCTTCCTCAACCGTGTTTCGCATGCGGTGGCGCGGGCGCCGCGCAGCCAGCGCCCGTCGGCGGTCCTCTTCCTCGACCTCGACGACTTCAAGAAGGTCAACGACTCGTTAGGGCACGGGGTCGGTGACGAACTTCTGATCGCCGGGGCCGGGCGACTCTCCACCTGCGTGCGCCCGGGCGACACGATCGCCCGGCTGGGCGGCGACGAGTTCGCGGTCCTCCTCGAGGATCTCGAGGACATGGGCCACGCGGTGCAGATCGCCGAGCGCATCTCCACGGCGTTGCGCACGCCGTTTCGGATGCAGGGGCGCGACGTCTTCATCGGGGTCAGCATCGGGATCGCCGCGGTGCTGGCGGGCGACTCGCCCGAGGAGGTGCTGCGTAACGCCGACCTGGCGATGTACTTCGCCAAGGGGACCGACAAGGGGCGCTGGGCGATCTATGCGCCGGAGATGCACGAGCAGGTGCTCGACCGGCTCGAACTCGAAGCAGACTTGCGATCGGCGGTGGACGCGGGCGACATCCGCGTGGAGTACCAGCCGATCGTCCATCTTGAGACGGGGAACATCTACGGCGCGGAGGCGCTGGTGCGGTGGCACCACGCCTCGCGCGGCCAGGTGTCCCCGTCACGTTTTGTCGGCGTCGCCGAGGAGACGGGGCTCATCGTCCCGATTGGCCGGCATGTCCTGCACGAGGCCTGTCACCGGGCGCGCGAGTGGCGCATGCGCCGGAAGGGGGCCCGTCAGCTGCGCATGTCGGTGAACCTCTCCGGGCGGCACTTCCAGGAGGACTCGCTCATCGCCGACGTGCAGGAAGCGTTGCGCGATTCTGGGCTGGAGCCGAAAGCGCTGACGCTGGAGATCACGGAGTCGATCCTCATGCAGCGCTCGGACGCGACGCTGGCCAAGCTGCGGGCGCTCAAGGCGCTCGGATTGCACCTGGCGATCGACGACTTCGGGACCGGCTACTCGTCGCTCGGGTACTTGCAGCAGTTCCCGATCGACATGCTGAAGATCGACCGCACCTTCGTCGACCCGGTGGCGACACCCGGGAGCGATCCGGTGCTGGCGCGGGCGATCATCGCCCTGGGGAAGACGCTGCACATCGAGACGGTGGCCGAGGGGATCGAGCGCCCCGAGCAGCGCGAGGGGCTGCGCGCGATGGGGTGCACGCTGGGGCAGGGGTACCTCTTCGCTCGCCCAATGGCGGCCGACGACTTGGCCGCGTCGCTCATCGAGCCGTCGCGCGTCCCGTCGGTGGTGGAGATGTACGCCCCGGAACGCCCGCCGCTCATCCCTGGCGCCCTGCTGCAGCCCGACTTCCAGGGGTAGCGCCGTACGCGGTGACAGGAACGAAATCCGGGCGCCCCACACATCGGGGCGCCCGGTGTCGCATGTACTGGTCGCGCGTCAGGCCTTCGCGGACATCGCTGCCAGTCGCTCGGCTGCGGCGACGAGCGTCTCCGTGCGCTTGCAGAAGGCGAAGCGCACGTACTTCCGCGGCGGCCCCCCCGCGACGTGGAACGACGACCCCGGGACCGTCGCCACCCCAACCTCCTTCGCCAGCCAGCGGGCAAAGCTGACGTCGTCCAGGTCGCTGATCGCCGAGTAGTCGGCCAGGATGTAGTAGGCGCCTTCGGGGGGGGTGAACTGAAAGCCCGCCGCGCGAAGGGCCTCGCACATGATCTCGCGCCGCGCGCGATAATCGAGCGCCATGTGGTTGTAGTACTCGGCATCGAAGGCCATTCCGACCGCCGCCGCCTGCTGCAACGGCGCCGGCGCGCCGACGGTGAGGAAGTCGTGCACCTTGCGAATGGCGACCGATTCGGCTTCCGGGGCAATGGCGTAGCCCAGCCGCCACCCGGTGCAGCTGAAGGTCTTGGACATTCCCGAGATGGTCACCGTGCGCTCGGCCATCCCCGGCCAGGTGGCCAGGACGTGGTGCGAGCCGGCGTAGCGGATGTGTTCGTATATCTCGTCGGTGAAGGCCCACACGTCGTTGCCGATGCACAGCTCGGCGATGAGGTCGAGTTCTTCGCGGGTGAAGACGCGCCCGGTGGGGTTGTGCGGGGTGTTGACGATGATCGCCTTGGTGCGGTCGGTGAAGGCGTCGCGCAGCCGCTGCGGGTCGAAGGTCCAGTTGGGGGGCTCGAGCGGGACGAAGACCGGCGTGGCGCCGGCGAGGATCGCGTCGGGGCCGTAGTTCTCGTAGAACGGGTCGAAGACGATCACCTCGTCGCCCGGGTCGACGAGGGCGAGGAAGACGGCCGCCATGGCCTCGGTGGCCCCGCAGGTGACGGTGATGTGCTTGTCGGGATCGACCGTGTGGTCGTACCAGCGGTGGTACTTCTCGGCGATCGCCAGCCGCAACGCGGGCGCCCCCCAGGTGATGGCGTACTGGTTGACGTCGCCGTGGATGGCGGCGCACGCCGCATCCTTCATCGCCTCGGGCATGGGGAAGTCGGGAAACCCCTGCGCGAGGTTGATGGCCCCGTACTGCTGGGCCACGCGGGTCATCTCGCGGATGACGGACTCGGTGAATGTGGAGGCGCGGAGGGCGGGCATGTCTTGGGACGGGGGGCGGGAGACGGGAGGTGGGGCGGCGCCTAACGAGGAAATTTACCGTCTTCCAACGAGCGGAAGCGCGGCTCGCACAAGTTCCGCCGTGGACGGCGAAGCGCCAGTGCTCTCGCGGGCGGCGCGGACGGCTTTCTCGGCGTCGGGGGCGGGGTAGCCAAGCGAGACGAGGGCGCGGACGGCGTCGGCGTCGGATGCGCCGGCCGGGCGGGCGCCATCGGCCGGAGCGGTGGCAACCACGTCGAGCTTGTCGGCCAGGTCGAGGATCATCTGCTCGGCCTTCTTGCGCCCCACGCGGGGGACCTGCTGCAGGGTGGCGAGGTCATTCTCTCGAATGGCGCGCACGAGGCGCTCAGGGGAGAGCGTGGAGAGCATCCCAAGGGCGAGCGCGGGGCCGACCCCCTTGGCGGTGAGGAGCTTGCGGAAGACGGCGCGCTCGAACGGGGTGGCGAAGCCGTAGAGGAGCCACTCGTCTTCGCGCACGACGAGCGCCGTGTGCAGGCGGACCTGCTCTCCCGTGCGCGGGAGCGCCTCGTAAGTACCGAGGGGGATGTGGAGTTCGTAGCCTACGCCGCCGGCGGTGAGGACTTCGGCGCGGTCGAGGTCCTTGGAAATGAGGGTGCCGGTGACGAGGGAGAGCATGACTTGGGACGGGAGACGGGGGAGGGGAGGCGGGGGACGAGAGTTGGGGAGTGATGGGAGCTGGGGGACGCCCCACGCATCACCTCATGCTCGCCTCACCGCCGTCGTCCCGCCAGCGCATCGATGCGCGCCGTCATCAGGCACGTGAGCGCGGCGGCTACGCCGTCGGACGCGTCTGCGGGGGACGGGGGGCTCTTCAGGCGCAGGAGGCGGGAGACCATGAATTGCACCTGCTCCTTGGTCGCGGCCCCCGTCCCGGCGACCGCCTTCTTGATCTCCGACGGGGGATACTCGTGGATCTCGAGCCCGGCACGCTGCCCGGCGAGGAGGATCACGCCGCGGGCGTGACCGAGGGCGACGGTCGTGCGCACGTTGCGGGCGTAGAAGATGCTCTCGACGGCCAGCGCGCGGGGGTGATGGCGGGCGATGATCTCGCTGATGCCGTCGAAGATCTCGCTCAGGCGCGAGGCGAGGGGGTCCTTGGCGCG
>DAIESF010000322.1 GCA_027346425.1 Gemmatimonadota bacterium
GCGACGCTGGCGGAGCTGCTCGGTGAGGTGCGTACCGACGCGCCCGCCCATGCGGGGGAGGAGTCGGCGATGGGGGCGGAGTATGACGACGTGAGCCGGCGGATTGCCGAGGCGGTGGGGACTGTGCTGGGCGGTGACACGACGATGGGGGCGTAGACGTGGTCGTCATTGCGCCCGCGCCGTCGCGGGCGCAACGTCTCCCGGTCGCCCTCCACGAAGGCCACCGCCAACCGCCGCATGAACGACACCCGCCCGCGCCTCCCTCGCCTGCGCCTCTCCCGCCTGCGCTCCCCCCGCCCGCTCGCCGTCCTCGCTGTCCTCTCCGTCCCTGTCCTGTGCGCCGCCTGCACCACGGCCCCCGCCGGTACCACCATCACCAACGTCCGCATCATTGACGGCACCGGCGCGCCGGCCGTCGCCGGCGCCGTGCGCTTCGTGGGGGACAGCATCGTCGCCGTCGGCGACGTTCAGCCTGCGCGCGGCGACAGCGTGGTCGATGGTGGCGGGCGCGTGCTGGCCCCCGGCTTCATCGACACCCACAGCCACCACGGCGGCGGGCTCCTCGAGACTCCCGATGCGTTAGGCGCGGTGAGCCAGGGGATCACCACCATCGTCGCCGGCGCCGACGGGAGCCACCCGTACCCGCTCGCCAAGCGCATCGACACCCTCACCAAGGTCGCCCCGTCCATCAACGTCGCCTATTACGCCGGGCACGGGACGTTGCGCGAGGTGGTGATGGGGAAGGACTTCAAGCGCACCGCCACCCCCGCCGAGGTCGACTCGATGGCCGTCCTCCTCAAGCAGGAGCTGGACGCCGGCGCGCTCGGCCTCTCCACCGGGCTGGAGTACGATCCCGGGATCTATTCCGACCGCGCCGAGGTCCTCGCCCTGGCCAAGGTCGCGGCCAAGGCCGGTGGGCGGTACGCGAGCCACATCCGCAGCGAGGACCGCTGGTTCTGGGATGCCATCGACGAGATCATCGCCGTCGGGCGCGAGGCCAAGCTCCCCGTGCAGGTGAGCCACATCAAGCTGGGGATGATCCCGTTGTGGGGGAAAGCCGATTCCCTCCTCGCCCTGCTCAACAACGCGCGCGCCAGCGGCGTCGACATCACCGCCGACATCTATCCATATCCGTACTGGCATTCCACGCTGACCGTGCTCTTCCCCAAGCGCGACTTCGAGAACCGGGCCGAGGCCGAGAGGATCCTGCGGGAGATCGCCAAGCCCGAGGGGTTGCTGATCGGACGCTTCGAGGCCAACCAGACCTACAAGGGGAAAACAGTCGCCGAGATCGCCGTGATGCGGAAGGAAGACCCGGCGAGCACGCTGATGGGATTGATTCGCGAGGCGCTGGCGTGGGAGGCGGCGAACTCCGGCAAGAGCGGCGAGAGCGTGGTGGCGACCAGCATGTCGGAAGGCGACGTGGCCAGGCTCATGACGTGGGAGCATGCCAACATCTGCTCCGACGGCAACCTCGACGGGGCGCATCCGCGAGGCTTCGGGGCGTTCACCCGTGTGTTGGGGAAGTACGTGCGCGAGGACAAGGTCGTCCCGCTCGAGGAGGCCATTCGCAAGATGACCTCCCTCTCGGCGGCGCATGTAGGGATCAAGCGGCGGGGGACCATTGCAGCTGGGCAGTACGCCGATCTCGTGCTGTTCGATCCGGCGACCGTGATCGACCGGGCGACGCCGGCCGAGCCACACCTGGTGTCGACCGGGATCAGTCGGGTGTGGGTGAATGGGCGGACGGTGTGGGCGGGGGGGAAGACCGTTGCCAGCAGGGCCGGGCGGGTGATCAGGCGGGGGGAGCGGTGATGGGCTGATGGCCTGCGGGCGATGTCCTTGGATTCGCGCGCATTTGACTCATGTGCATGAGTAGAATGCGCTCGTAGCATGACTACTCGTCTGCAAGTGCTCTTCGAAGACGACGAACTCGCCGAGTTTCGGCGTATCGCCACGCGACACCGCATGACGGTTGCCGAGTGGGTGCGGCAGGCGCTGTGCAAGGCGCGACGCGACGAGCCCGCGACCGATCCTCGCAAGAAGCTCGCGGCCGTGCGTGAGGCGGCGGGTGGGGAGTATCCCACCGCCGACATCCAGTAGATGCTCACCGAGATCGAGGGCCGATACCTCGCCGATCGAGACGAGCGGTGAGCGATCGGTGATTTTCGTCGACTCCAACATCCCGATGTACCTGGTGGGCGCCTCGCATCCGAACAAGGACACGGCACGCCGATTCCTGGTAACGTGGGTGGAGCAGTCAGGCGGCTACACCGTCGCCGCCCCCTCGCGCATGTACGCCTCCAGCACCTCGTTCGAGAAGCAGGCGAAGGCAACCTGCTCCACGTCGCCCCGTTCGATCGCTGCCCGGGCTTCGCGCACCGCGATCGCCGTCGCCGACTGCAACGGGTAGCCGAAGATCC
>DAIESF010000357.1 GCA_027346425.1 Gemmatimonadota bacterium
CGCTCGGAGCCGATCCGGCCGCCTCCCGGATCGTCGAGGCGTCGAAGGACGCGACCGCCCCGCGCGACGAGGGACGCTTCCTCGAACCAAGGGGCCGACAGCTGCTCTCGGGCGATGGCGTCGCTCATTCTCGCGGGCGCACTGGTGCCCCGCGGACCCTCGGCAACGGCGACCGCTCCTGCCGGTGCACGCTCTCCCACCCCTCGATGTCGAGGCTCGCCCAGACTCGCCCGAGCGCGTGAAACCACGCTGCCCGACGCGCGCCCACTGCGGAAAAAAACGGTCCGCACGCCGCCGGCACCCGGTCCCGTCTCGGGGACGCTGTCCGGGGGGCGACCTGCTTCCGGCTTCGGATGTTCGGCGACCGTATGCGGGCGTTCCGCTACGCGGCGCGGCTGGGTGACTGCGCCCGAGCGACGCACGCCTCGCGCGAGCGGAAGGCGGAGCCGAGTCCCCGAGCGTAGGGCGCGCGCCTCCCCGGAGACGCCGGCGTTGAGCGCGACGATTTCACGCCAACGGTGCCCATCGCCGAGGTAGATCGTGGCGATACGCCACAGTGTCTCCCCGGGACGGACGACGTGGGTGCGCGCCCGGGGCTTCGCCTGCTGCCCCCTGGCGGCGATGGGAGCGCACATCGCTCCCACCGCGACCAGGGACAGGAGTGCCCGCCTAGAACGGGAGGTCGTCCTCATCGGTCTCGAGGGCGCTGGGGAAGTCTTCGAAGTCGTCACCGCCGGTCGACGGCGGCGCGCCGGCGCCGGAGCGCGACCGCTCCGGTGACGCCGAGCGAGCGCGACCGCCGCCGTTGTAGTCGCCTCCCCCCTCGTTGCCACCCTTGCCGCCGAGCATGACGAGGTCGCGAACGCGAATCTCGGTGGTGTACCGCGTCTGCCCTTCCTTGTCCTGCCACTGGCGGTACTCGATGCTCCCCTCGACATAGAGGCGGTCGCCCTTGCGGACGAAGCGCTCGATGATGTCGGCGAGGCCGCCGGCACCGGGGCCGCGCGCATTCCACGCAACGCAGCGGTGCCACTCGGTCTTTTCCTGGCGATCGCCCCCCGGGCCGTTCCAGGTACGCGTGGTGGCCAGCGAAAACTCCGCAACGCGGCCGCCGCTCCCCACCGACTTGATCTCGGGATCCTTACCGAGGTTCCCGATCAGCATGACTTTGTTCAGGCTTCGACTCACAGTTCCTCCTGGGCGAGAGTGATGACTCGCCACGGACAGTATGCACGCACCAGATGGGGTGCGCCACCATTCGGTTGCGTCTCGTACCGGAAACGCTAGCCCAGCTCTTTCCGCAGGATCAGCGCATCCTCGACCGGGTGCGCATAGTATCGCGCGCGACGCCCAACGCCAGTGAATCCTTCGGACTCGTACATGGCGCGGGCCACCTGATTCGATTCGCGGACCTCGAGGAAGATGACGTGCGCCCCTCGCCCCCTCGCCGACCCGAGGACGTGGCGCAAGAGCCGGCGCCCTATCCCCTTGCGTCGCGCGCTGGCCGCCGTGGCAATATTCGCGAGGTCGCCGTCGGAGTCACCGACGTACACGATGGCATAGCCGAGCAGCGAGGCGCCGCTCTCCTCACCGGCCACCGCCACCTCGAAGACGACCTCAGGTCGCCCGACCAACTCGCGAAACGACCGGACGGACCAGGGGTCAGCGAAGGCTTCACGCTCGATGGCGACCACGGCATCGACATCATCGAGTGTCGCGTCGCGAATGGTGAGTTCGGCGTCCTCGCTCACGAGCTCGCCCCGAGAGCGCGCCCGTGTGCCTTTTCCCATTTCACCTGTGCCTCGGCGAGGCGCCCGTAGTCGGGCTCCCACTCGGCGAGCGGAACGTGGGCGAGGAGGGGGCCGGTCGACAGGCGCACGAGGTCGCGTGCCAATGGCGCGACCAGGCGTCCGCCCGGGAAGGAGTCGCCTCCCATGCCAACGATCCGTGCGCCCGTCGCGGCCGCGAGGGCGGTGAGGTCATCCCGCCCGAGGAGGGCGGGCTCCCCCGCTGTCACGATCGCGCCGAGCGTATCGCGAGTGAATCGCTGGGCGTACCACTCGCCGCGCAGCGCGTCGAGGATCGCGATGACCTGAGCGGGGGGCGCCGAAGCGCTCGCGCCATCGCCCGGGGCGCCGGTGTCGGCGGCGTTGGCGGCGTTGGCGGCGTCGCCGGCGTTGGCGGTGTTGGCGGTGTCGGCGATGTCGGCGATGTCGGCGGTCTCGCCGAGGGCGCTGTCGCCTGCGGCCAGGAGGGCCAGCGAGGAGACCGCCCAGAGCTCGACGCCTAACGATCCGGCGAGTCCCTTGGCGATCGCGGCGGCGATGCGAAGCGAGGTAAAGCCGCCGGGCCCGCCGCCGCACGCGATGCGCGCGATGCGCGCGAGCGCCGTCGTGGTGACGCGGGCATCGCCGAGCAACTGCACGAGGGCGGGCATGAGCCGTTCCCCATCGTGCCCGCGCATCGCCACCTGCGACTCGGCGATGACGACGCGCCCCTGGACGAGGGCGAGCGATCCGGTCCCGGTCGAGGCCTCGAGGACGAGCGTCAGGTCACCCATCGATGGCAAGCTCCCGGACGTCGTCGTGTCCCGGCACGTGAGCCAGCGTCAGGCGCAACGCATCGGCCGGGATTTCGCCGTCGGCGCGGTCCGGCCACTCGATGAGAACGAGGGCATGGGCATCGACGATGTCCCCCCATCCCAGCTGCAGCAGGTCGCGCCAGTCGCGGAGGCGGTAGAGGTCGAGGTGATAGACGGGGGCCGCTCCCCCGGCGTACTCGTGGACGAGGGCAAAGGTCGGCGAGGTGACGGGGTCGGAGACGCCGAAGCCGCGGCAGATCGCCTGCACCAGGGTCGTCTTCCCCGCCCCGAGGTCGCCACTGAGGGTGACCACGCGCGGGGCGCGAAGTTCGCGCCCGAAGGCCTCCCCCCAGGCCACCAGGGCGTCGCGGGTGAGCGTCGGCACGCCTAACGACTCGCCCGGATGTCGGCGAAGGCATCGCGCTTCCGCGCCGTGGTGGCGCTGTCGCGCCGCGCCCGCAGCTCGAAGACCTCGTCGCGCAGCCCGGCCGCGGCCTCGAAGTCGAGTTCCTCGGCGGCGACCCGCATGTCCTTCTCCAGCCTGGCAATCATCTCGTCCAGCTCCGACGCCGAATACGTCGCCTTCGACTCGGCGACCTTCCGCCCCTTCCCGTCCTTCTCCTCGCGGGCGTCGGCGACGCGGGTGATGAAGCGCACCTCGTCCACCGACTTGACCACCCCCCTGGGGACGATCCCGTGGGCCGTGTTGAAGGCCACTTGCAGCTGTCGGCGCCGCGAGGTCTCCCCCAGGCAGCGCTTCATCGAGTCCGTGACCCGGTCGGCATAGAAGATCGCCCGCCCGTTCACGTGCCGGGCGGCACGCCCGACCGTCTGGATCAGCGAGCGGTCGCTGCGCAGGAACCCCTCCTGGTCGGCGTCGAGGATCGCCACCAGGGAGACCTCCGGCATGTCGAGTCCCTCGCGCAGCAGGTTGATCCCGATGAGCACGTCGAACTCCCCCAGGCGCAGCCCGCGCACGATCTCCATCCGCTCGATGGCGTCGATGTCGGAGTGCATGTAGCGCACCCGCACCCCGGTCTGCGCCAGGTAGTCGGTGAGATCCTCGGCCATGCGCTTGGTGAGCGTCGTGACCAGGACCCGCTCCCCCTTGCGCTCGCGGCTGCGGATCTCGTTGAGGAGGTCGTCCACCTGCCCGCGCACCGGGCGTACCTCGATCTCCGGGTCGATGAGCCCGGTGGGGCGGATGATCTGCTCCACCACCACCCCATCCGACAGCTGCAACTCGAGCTCCGACGGCGTCGCGCTGACGAACAGCGCCCGCGGCGTGAGCGTCAGGAACTCGTCGAAGACGAGCGGACGATTGTCCAGCGCGCTGGGGAGGCGGAAGCCGTAGTCCACCAGCACCTCCTTGCGCGCCCGGTCGCCGTTGTACATCCCCCGCACCTGCGGGAGCGTCACGTGCGACTCGTCGATCACGACGAGGAAGTCCTCGGGGAAATAGTCGAACAGGCAGGCCGGACGCTCCCCCGGCGCGCGCCCCGTGAGGTGCCGCGAGTAATTCTCGATCCCCGCGCAGGTCCCGATCTCGAGCATCATCTCGATGTCGAAGTTCGTCCGCGACTCCAGTCGCTGCGCCTCGAGCAGCTTCCCCGCATTGCGCAGCACCATCAGCCGGTCCGCCAACTCGGCGCGGATCGTCTCCACCGCCCGCACCAGCGTGGGACGGTTGGTGATGAAGTGCTTGGCCGGGTAGATCGCCGCCTGCTCGAGCGTGGCAATCGTCTCTCCCGTGACCGCCGAGATCTTGGAGATGCGCTCGATCTCGTCGCCCCACATTTCCACTCGCACCCCCTGCTCCTCGTAGGCCGGCAGGATCTCGATCGTGTCCCCGCGCACGCGGAACGTCCCGCGCTCGAAGGCGACGTCGTTGCGCGAGTACAGGATCCCGACCAGGAGGCGGAGGATCTGGTCGCGCGCGATCCGCTGCCCGCGCGTGAGCGTGACCATCCGCTCCTTGTACTCCACCGGATCGCCCAGGCCATAGATGGCGGAGACGGTGGCCACGATGATCACGTCGTCTCGTTCCATGAGCGACGATGTCGCCCGTAGCCGCAACCGGTCGATGTCCTCATTGATCGACGCGTCCTTCTCGATGTAGGTGTCGGTCGAGGGGACGTAGGCCTCGGGCTGGTAGTAATCGTAGTACGAGATGAAGTACTCGACCGCATTCGTCGGGAAGAAGCTCTTGAGCTCTCCGTAGAGCTGCGCCGCCAGCGTCTTGTTGTGCGACAGGACGAGCGTCGGCTTGCCATGCGCG
>DAIESF010000362.1 GCA_027346425.1 Gemmatimonadota bacterium
GCGATCGCGTCGATCGCCGCCGCTGCCAGTGGGGCCCGTCCGAGGTTGGTGTGCAGGACGACGCCGGTCGCGTTGTAGACGGGGCGCAGGGACGGTAGCTGCAACGCCCGGAGCGCGTCGGCGATGCGGGCGTCCCATTCCGTGTCGTCGACGGGGGCGTGGACGCGCCCTTCACGCACGTCGGCTACCGCGCGCCGCGCGGCCTCGGTCACCAGCACCCGCGGCACGCCGTCGCCCAGCGCCACCACCCCCTCGCGTGCGAGGAGAGCGCCGATGGCGGGGAGGGTGCGGCGCGCGTCGGTCACGGGGCGACAGGCTCCTACTGCTTGACGACGGTGGGTGGGCGCCGGTCGTTGGCGAGTGGTGCCCACGGCGTTGCGCGCGTGACTGGCGACGCGTTGCCCCCTCCGGCATGGTGCACGACGCCCCCGCTGTCGGGACGGGGACGCGCAGGGGCGCCGCCACGCGCGGCCGGTGCCCCCCGGCGCGTGGTGTCCTTTGCGGTCGAATCCTTCTTCGTGGAATCGGCGGACTTCCGTTCGCGCTCCGTGGTGAAGACGCGATCGCTCGAACGGCTGCGGTTGAGCAGCGTCCGCATGTCGATGGCGCGAAGCCGGTAACTCGTGGCGGGGCGCATTGGCGTCCCGAGCTTGATCACGACATCGATGACCGGTGCGGCGACGCTCGGCTTGGGCGGTGGTTCCTTCGTGGTCGTGTCGCGTCCGGCTGCCGCGCGCGCCGTGGTGTCGACCGTGCGCCGTGGCGGTGGGGTACGGCGCGTGACCACCGGTGTGGGGGGAGTCGGCGCCTTGGTTGTATCGGCCGCCCGCCGTGCCGAGTCGCCTTTTGCGGCCTTCTGGATCGAGTCCTGAATGGCCTTGGTCTTGAGCGAGTCCTCGCGCTCCTGATCGAACAGGCGGCGCGACAGCACGCGCGCGATCCGCATCGACGTCGAGTCGCCGCGCTTGAGCGTGAAGCGTGTGGTGTCGAGCACGAACGCCGTGTCGAGTGCCCGGTCCATCGTCACGCGCAGCGTCATCGAGTCGACCACGGTCACCGTCTGGATGCCCGAGCCTAACGTATCGTGCACGAAGGCCAGGATCTCATGCCGGACCGAGTCGGCGAGGGTGATGGTGGTGGTGTCGTAGAGTTCGCGCGGGTCGAGCAGGCGGTTCTTGTTCTGGTCGATCGAGCCGCGCAGCAGGTAGCGCCCAGGGGGGACGTTGGCCAGGTCGTATCGCCCCAGCGAGTCGGCGATGGCGATATAGCGCGAGGAATCGCGAGCGGTCGGGAGAGGGAAGGCCTCGATGAAGGCCTGTGCCCCCGGCTTCTCCGCGAGCCAGTCGAACACGATACCGCGCAGGTGGCCTTTCGCGATCGTCGGTCCGGTCGAGAACACGAGCACCTTGCCTGCCGAGTCGACGTTCCCCTCGAGGTCGGTGAGCCCGGTGAGCATCTGGACCGTGTAGGTCGTCCCTGGCTTCAGCCCGCCGCGCGGGCTCACCGAGATCGTCTTGCGCCGCCACGAGATGCTCGGCATCCCCGAGCTCGGTGAGACGAGGAATAGGCCGGCCAGGTCAGGCGAGCCTTGCGGGCGCTCGCTGACCACCTCGTCGAACTCGAACGTCACGCCGCCGGCGCGCACGTTTACCGCGTTCGTGTCGGGGCGCACGCGCACGATCTTCGGCGGTTCGAAGTCTTCCGGCCCCCCCGGCGGGGTTCCGGCCGACGCGCAGCTCCACGCGGAGGCGACGATCAGCAGTCGCGCTAGCTGCCGCACAGCGACTCCACCTTGGCCGCGAGCTGTGCGCGTCGCGACGTCCACTCCTGCTCCTTGCGACGCTCGGCCTCGACCACGTCGGGCTTGGCGCGAGCAATGAAGCTCTCGTTCAGGAGACGGGCACGGAGGCCGGTCAGCTGTTTGTCCAACCCCTCCAGCTCTCCCTTGAGTCGCGTGCATTCCTTCGCGAGGTCGATGGCTCCCGCCAGTGGGAGCACGATCTCTGTACCATCGGAGAGGACCTGGTGTGCCGCCGCCCCCGGCGGCGCGGCGTCGGACACGGTGAGGGCGCATCGCGTCAGGCGCTCGATGAGCCTGCCCTCGACCGCAAGGATCTCGCGAGTGGTCGCCGAGGGAATGACGATCCCCGACAGCTGCTTGCCTGGGGCGATGCCATACTCGCCCCGCAGCTGGCGGATGGCGGCAACCGCCTCGATGACGTGCTCGAATTCGGCCGACTCCCCAGGGACGCTCCGCTCGGTCGGCCACGCAGCCACCGTGATGAAGGTGTCGTCCACGTGCCCTGGGAGTCGCTGCCAGAGCGCCTCGGTCACGAACGGGACGATGGGGTGCAACAGACGAAGCGCCTGGTCGAAGGCGTGCACGAGCACGGCCCGGGCCACATTGCGATCGTCGCCCGGCGTGGCGAGGCGTGCCTTGACCGACTCGAGGTACCAGTCGGCAAGCTCGTTCCAGACGAAGTTGCGCGCCGCCTCGCTGTATTCGTTGAGCCGCAGCCCGGCGTAACGTTCTTCGTCACGCCAGCGCTCGCCAACGGGGCGCGCCGGCCCCAACGCCGTGTTGCAGGCCGCGATCGCGGCATTGAGCCGGCCCAGGATCCAGCGGTCGGCTCGGGTGAAGTCCCGCGCCGGGATGGCATCGAGCGCGAGCACGTCGTCCTCGCCCACGTTCGTGAGAAGGAAGCGTCCGATGTTCCATAGCTTGGTGACGAAGTTGCGCCCCGGGGCGAAAGAGCGCTCGAGATCCTTCGGGTCGAGGATCGTGTCGGCCCCCAGCCCCATCCCCGCCACCACCGTGTAACGCAGCGCATCGGCGCCATACAGCGAGACCACGTCGAGCGGGTCGATCCCGTTCCCCAGCGACTTGGACATCTTCACGTGGTTGGTGTCGCGCACCGTCCCGTGCAGGTAAACCGTGTGGAACGGCGCCTCACCCATGAAGGCGTACCCCGTCATGATCATCCGCGCCACCCAGAAGAAGAGGATCTCCGGAGCGGTGACGAGCATGTCGGTGGGGTAGAACGCCTTGAGGTCCGGCGTGTCGTCGGGCCAGCCTAACGTGGAGAAGGGCCACAGCCCCGACGAGAACCAGGTATCGAGGACGTCCTCGTCCTGGCGCACCGGGCCCGAGCATGACGGGCAGTGCGCCACGTCGTCGCGCGAGGCGGTCACCTTGCCACAGGCGTCGCAATACCAGACGGGGACGCGGTGCCCCCACCACAGCTGGCGCGAGATGTTCCAGTCGCGGATCCCCTCGAGCCAGTTGATGTAGACCGCCTCCCAGCGCTCGGGGAGGATGCGGACGGTCTTCTCGCGCACGGCGCGCAGCGCCGGCTCGGCCAGCGGCTTCATCTTCACGAACCACTGCTCCGACAGGCGCGGCTCGACGATCGTGTCGCAGCGGTAGCAGCGGCGGATCGAGTGCGCGTGCGGCTCGACCTTCACCAGGCGTCCGGAGGCTTCCAGCAGCTTGACCACCGCGTCGCGCGCGGCGAAGCGATCCATCCCCACGAGCGCCTCGGGGACGCGCCCGCCAGCGTCCATCACTTCGCGCAGCTCGCCGGTCGGGGTCATGATGACCGGCATCGCGAGGCCGTGTCGCTGGGCGACCTCGAAGTCGTTGGCGTCGTGGGCCGGGGTGATCTTCACCGCCCCCGAGCCGAAGCTGGGGTCGGAGTACTCGTCGGCGACGATCGGGATCTCGACGTTGGCGATGGGGAGCATCACCGTGCGCCCGATGAGCTCCTGATACCGTTCATCGTTGGGGTTCACCGCCACGGCAACGTCGCCCAGCAGCGTCTCGGGACGCGTGGTGGCGACGATGATGTCGCGCGGCTCCTCCGAGGAATTGGCGGCGGTGATGGGATAGCTGATGTGGTACAGCTTCCCGTTGCTGTCGTGATGTTCGGCTTCCTCGTCGGAGAGCGACGTGAGGCAGCGCGGACACCAGTGGATCACCCGGTGGCCGCGATAGATGAGCCCGCGCTCGAACAGTCGCACGAAGGCCTCGCGCACCGAGCGTGACAGCTGTGGCGACAGGGTGTACGCGGTGCGCGTCCAGTCGGCCGACGCACCGATCGCCTTGAGCTGCGAGAGGATCGTCCCGCCGGTGTCGTCCACGTACGACGCGGTGCGCGCCACGAAGGCGTCGCGCCCCAGGTCGAAACGCGTCTTCCCTTCCTTGGCGAGCTGTTTCTCGACGACATTCTGGGTGGCGATCCCGGCGTGATCCGTCCCCGGGACCCAGAGCGCCTCGTCGCCGCTCATGCGCCGCCAGCGTATCACCACGTCCTGCACTGTGTTGTTCAGCCCGTGCCCCATGTGGAGCACCGCCGTCACGTTGGGCGGGGGGATGACGATCGTGAACGGGGTCCGAGCGCCGCCGGTCCGGCGCGAACGCTCGGGATGCGCGGTAAAGACCCCAGCGTCCTGCCAGCGCGCGTACAGCGCGCGCTCGGTGGTGGCGTGGTCGTATTGCGAAGGGAGTTCGTTGGTCGACATGGGGGCGAAATCTATCCGTTCGGGCAAGCGTGGGGCGAATGCAGCGTGGGGCGAATGCAGCGAGGGCCGCCTCTGGTCGAGGCGGCCCTCCGGGTGGCGCGGTAGGAGGGAGGTCCTCAGGCCTTTCTGGCGTCGGCGGCGGTGCGTACGGCGTCGGGTCCTGCCTCGCGTCCCGTGTCGGGTGCTGTGTCGCGACTTGCTTCGCGTACCGCGACGTCCACGACGACGCGCTGCACCCCCGGGACCCGGGCGGCCACGCGGCGGGCCATGCGGACGTCGCGCTCGCGACGGACCCACCCCGTGAGTTCGACCACGCCGTCGTCGTCCGCCGTGATGTCCAGGGCGCGCTGGCGGAGTACCGGGTGCCGCCTAAAAGCGGCGAACACCTCGTCCTCCAGCTCCTCCGCGGATATCGTCTCCACGATCTCGTCTTCTTCTTC
>DAIESF010000386.1 GCA_027346425.1 Gemmatimonadota bacterium
GGCGCATCGCTGCGGACGAAGCCGGCGGGGGTGTTGCGCAGGACGGCCAATCCCCCACCCTTCCCGCTCCCGACCACCAGGTCTTCACGACCATCGCCGTCGACGTCGACCCAGGCCACGCCGGGGCCTAACTGCGACAAGCGATTGGGCAGCAGGGGCTGGCGCGCGAAGTCGTCGAACATCGGCTCGACGTGGCGGTGGCCACCGAGCGCGGCGGTCTCGTCGTGGAAGAGCGCGGGCGGCGCGCTGTCGGCCGGTGCCGGCGGCGGCGCGTCGGTCGCCCCCGACTCGGCGATCTCGTACAGCCGGTTGGGGCGCGCGCCGTCGATCACGGAGCGACGTCCAGTGCGCCACCGCACCTCGATGCGCACCAGCGAGTCGGTGCCGGTGGCGAAGGCCAGCTGGGGATCGCTCCCCGAGAGGTAGTTCCCGCCGGCCGTCACTTCGCGCGCCTGCGCGGGGAGCGAGGGGGCGCGCACGGTCACGACGGCACCGATCCCTCGGGTGTTGGGTCGCGTCCCCGCCAGCCGCACGGCGAGGCGGGGGGCCGAGCTTTCGTTCCGATAGAGGACCGGCGCATCGTCCAGCCGCGTCACCAGCGGGTCGAGGTCACCGTCGCCGTCGAAATCGGCGAGCGCAATTCCCTGCGCGATCGCCGAGTCGGTGCCGAAGTCCCACTGCTTCCCCATCGCGGTGAAGGTGACGTCGCCGTTGTTGCGCAGTGCCACGCTGGGGACGGCGAGTCGGGGGAACTGACCTTGTTCGCGGTTCCAGGCCACGCGCGGGAAGGCGTTGCGAATGCGGTCGAAGGTGTCGGCGTCGCGAATGTCCCAGCGATGTCCGGCGGCGACGAGGAGGTCCTCATAGCCATCGAGGTCGACGTCGACGAACGCCGACCCCCACGTCCAGTCGGTGGCGGCAACGCCGGCGTAGTCTGCGACTTGCGCCCACGTCTCGTCGCCACGCCCCAGCTGCAACGAATTGCGCATCCACTGCGCACGGTCGGCCGACTCCCCGATCGTCTTGCGCATTGGTGTGTGCGTCGGGATCTGCCGCTGGCGCGCGGCCCGGGTGGGGCTCAGCATGTCGGCGGTGAAGAAGTCGACCGCGCCATCCCGGTTGATGTCGGCGAAGTCCACCGACATGCAGGTATTGCTGGTGGCACGCACGGCGAGCCTCGGGACGAGCTGGAATGTCCCCGTGCCATCGTTGAGCCAGAACTGGTCGGGATCCTCGAAGTCGTTGCAGACGTAGAGATCGGGGGCGCCGTCGCCGTTCACATCGTAGAAACGGGCGGCGAGCGAGAAGAAGTCGGGGGCCTCCGCCAGCGGCTTGCCATCCTCATCGCGCCAGCGCGACCCCGAGGTGGGCTGCGGCTGGAAATGCCCCGCCCCGTCGTTGAGGTAGAACAGGTCGCGGTCGGCGCGCTGCGAGCGGACGATCCCGCCCAGGTCTGGGCGGTCCTCGATGCGAAACTCCTTCTGCCACTCGGGGACGACCTGGTAGGCGCCACCGATCTTCTTCACCACCTGGTCGAAGGAGCGCGCTTGCGGCGGGTACGCATCGAGCGCATTGCGCACCTTGTAGGTGGCGACGTACAGGTCGAGGTCGCCGTCGCCGTCAACGTCGGCGAGGGTGAGGGTGGTGGCGGCCAGCCCACCTTCGAGCCCGCTGGCCGCCGTGACGTCGGTGAAGTGTCCCTTCCCGTCGTTCTGGAGGAGCGAGAGGGCGCCGCCTAACGACCCGACGAGGAGGTCGGGATCGCCGTCGCCATCGACGTCGGCGAACGCCGCCCCCACCGTCGCCTTGCCATCGAGGGCGATTCCGCTGGTGGACGTGACGTCGGCGAACTTCATCCCGCCCAGGTTGCGATAGAGCGCCGGCGGCGCCTCCACCGAGGGGAGGAAGAGATCGACCTGGCCGTCGCCGTCGACGTCGGCCGCGGCGGCGCCGGCGCCGATCAGGAGATTGCGGTTGGCGAGGGCGTGCTCGTCATCGACGGTGTTGGCGTGCGCGATCCCCGTTCTGGCGGCCCTGAGGGGGGCGAAGCCATCGTGACCGCGACGAGCGACGTCGAGCTGGCGCCAGCGAAAGCCCTGCTCCTGGTGCCAGGAGGTGTCGACCGGCTTGCCGCAGGCGAGCGCTACGCACGCCACGAGAGCGCTCGCCACCGTGCGGCGACGGCGAGCACTCCTGGCCGGCGACTCGGTCACTTCCCCTCCTGACGCGTCTTGAGCCGATCCAGCACATGGGTGCCGATGCATTCACCCTGGTGCCTCCCGTTGACGATCGCCGGGAGATAGTGCACCCCAGCGTAGATGCGGGAGACCGCGACCTCGTTGAGCGCGGCGGTGAAGTTGGCGAAGTCGCGAGCGGGCTGTCCCACGTCGACCTGTGTGGAGTCGCTGAACGAGATCGAATCGCCGATCAGCTTCTTGAGCACCTCCACCGCCGCCGCCGACTGCACCGAGTGTCCCGACGTGTACTCGGGGAACGGCGGGGTGGGAATCACGGTCGTGAACTGCGGATCGAAAACGCGATGCATGTACGCTACCGGACGCACGACCAGCGAGCGGTACTTCTCCTTCCAGCAGCCGATGAAGGCGTCGGCGATGGCTATCGACGTGAGCGTGAAGAGTTCGGCCGCCTGCGGGGCCGTGAGCTTGCGCTTGGCGATCATCTGGTTCACGACGCTGATCCAGTGAAAGCCCGGGGTCCCCGTCGCCACGGGGTTGTCGGCCCAGAAGAGGGCGATCTGGCGCTTTTCCGGGGTGAGGCCGCCGACGGTATCGGCGTACTCACGGGCCATCTTCCAGAAGTCGGACCCTTCCTTCTCGGAATAGGTCGGGGGCTCCGGGGCGCGACATTCGTCGCCATCGCGAATGGCGAACGGGCGCAGTTCGCCCCAGTACGGCTCGGTCGGACGCACCGGGTTGAAGGTGGGGAGCGTCGTCCCGGCCGCATTCTTGGGGCGATTGGTGAAGACGAAGCGTTCGCCGGCACGCTCGAGGTCCATCGCCACCCCCGGATTGGCAGGGGCGACGACGTCGCTCTCGCCGGAGAGCATGATCGGGACGAACTGATCGACGGTGATCGTGTTGGCCCACTGCTCACGCTTCTCCGGCGGCGGCCAGGTACGCGTGCGCGTCGCGAAGAAGCCGTCGGTGGCCGCCCAGGCGAGGATGGCTGCGGCAAGTGCCTTGCCGTGGGCGAGCGAGCGGTCGCGCTGCGCCTCGTTCACCCCAGCGGCGACACGCCCCTCGACCTGTGATTTGGCGAGCGAATCGATGGAGCGCCTCGTGCTCGCGAAGCCGTCGCGGAAGAGGGAGTCGAGGACGAGCTTCTCCGCCTCGGCGGCGACGACGGCCCCATCCACGGCCCCACCAGCTGGAGGCGCAGGTAGCGATGCCAGGCCGTTGACCTGCCCCGCCAGCGATCGCAATCCCGAGGAAGGGTCGGCAGCGTACCCCTCATACAACGCCAGCGAGCCGTACGCGGAGATGCGTGCGGCTACCGGGGGGCCGAGGCGTTCGCTGCGCACGAACGACAGCGAGGACCGTAGCCATTGTGCCACATACTGCGGATCGGTAGGGGGGGCTTGGCGCGCGCAGGAAGACAGCGCGACCAGCGCGCACGTGGCGAGGAGGATGCGTGAGGCTCTCATTGGCGACTCGGGGGGGGGAGACGTGCGATTCCCAAGCTACCCCTCCCGGGAGAGTGCGGCAACGCATTCGGCGAGTCGCTATTTTCCCGTGTCCGCATCCTAACGCTGTCTTTGCATCGCGACGCATCTTCGCCCTCGTGGCGACGCACGGCGCCGCGCATTCCCT
>DAIESF010000391.1 GCA_027346425.1 Gemmatimonadota bacterium
CGCGCATCGCCTGCGACATGCACCCCGCCTATCTCTCCACACAGTGGGGGCATCGCCTCGCGACGGAGCGCGGAATACCCGTCATTGAGGTACAGCATCACCATGCGCACCTCGCTGCGCTCATGGCAGAGCACGGTTTGGGGGCACGAGACGACATCCTCGCCTTCACCTTCGATGGAACCGGCTACGGTGGCGACGGGTCGATCTGGGGGGGCGAGGTGCTCCTAGGCGGATACCACAGCTACGAGCGCGTCGCCCATCTCGCCCCGACCCCGCTCCCTGGTGGCGACGCGGCGGTCCGGCGCCCCGCGCGCATCGCCCTGGCCCAGTTGTGGTCTGCCGGCCAGGAGTGGGACGGCACGTCGTCGGCTGCTGCTCTCTCTGCCGAGGAACTGCGCATCCTTCGCACCCAACTCGAGCGACAGCTGAACTGCGTCGCCACCACCTCGATGGGGCGCTTCCTCGATGCCGCAGCCTCACTTGCGGGCGGGCGGCACGTGGTGACCTACGAGGGGCAAGCGGCGATCGAGTTCGAGGCGATGGCCCAGACGGGGGATGCGTCGACCTCGCCGTACGCGCTGGCCATGCAGGTCGGTGCGGGCGGAGCGATCGTGCTCGACGGCGCCCCCGTCCTGCGCGCCATCACTGCCGACGCTGCGCGCGGAAGGGCAATGCGCGATATTGCACGGGCGGTACACGAGGGGGTCGCGCAGTCGATCGTTGACGTCGCTGCCGAGCTGCGGGCCGCGCGTGGTGTACGCGTCGTCGGGCTCACGGGGGGCGTCTTCCAAAACGTCCTGCTGCTCTCGCTCGCCGTGCGTCGACTGCGCGCCGCCGGATTCGACGTGCTCGTGCACCACCGGGTACCACCTAACGATGGCGGGCTCGCGCTGGGACAGGCGATGGTGGCTGCCGCTTCCTGAGGATTGCACATGACGCTGGGTATCCTGACAATCGTCGGTGTGGGATTCCTCGTCGGCTTCCGGCACGCGTTCGAACCCGATCACCTCGCCGCGGTCACCACACTCGCCACCCGCCATCGCGGGCTCGGTCACGCGGCGCGATTGGGGGTGGCCTGGGGACTCGGGCATACGGCCAGCGTCTCCCTGGTGGCCATCGCCCTCATCGTGCTGGGTATCCACGTCCCGGCGGGCTTCTATCGGACCGCGGAAATGGGGGTGGCGTTCCTGCTCATCGCGCTCGGCGTCTCGTCGCTGGTCGCTGAGGCGCGCCGGCATCGCCAGGCGCTCGGCGAATCGCACGCGCACGCGCATCACGAGCGCGCGCCGCACTCGCACGACCCGAGCATCCGCACCGTGGCGCGATCGCTCTGGTTTGGCGTTGCGCACGGGTTGGCGGGGAGCGGCGCCGTCGTCGTCCTCCTCGTCGCGGCGGCATCCAGCCGACAAGCACAGCTCGGCTACCTGCTGGCCTTCGGCATTGGCACCATGGCGGGGATGTCGGTCGTCTCGATCCTCACTGGTGCGGTTGCCGGCGCCGCGGCGACGCGCAGCCTCCGCGTGGCGCGGCGCATCCGGATTGGCGCCGCGCTTGCCAGCTCGCTCGTTGGGGCGATGCTCGGGTGGAGCACCGTCTTCGGCTGACGGCAGGCGAGGCGGTGGAGGGGGGGAGGCAGACGGTCGGGGGCGTTCCAGCCCCAGTTAGATTTCTCCCCATGTCCAAGCGCCCCGTCCCCGAACTCCTGGCTCCGGCCGGCTCCCTCGACGCCGTGCGCGCCGCCGTGGCCAACGGCGCCAACGCCGTCTACCTCGGCGCCGAGCGCTTCAACGCGCGCGACGAGGGGGCCCAGCTCACCCTCGATGAGCTCGAGCAGGCGTGCAAGATCGCCCATGCCGGCGGGACGCGAGTCTACCTCACGCTCAACACGCTCGTTAAGCCGGCCGAACTCGCCGACGCGCTCGCGCTACTCGGCGAGGCCATCGACCGCGGCGTCGATGCGGCGATCGTGCAGGACTTGGGGATCATTCGCCTGATCCAGCGCGTGTACCCCGGCTTCGAGATCCACGGTTCCACGCAGATGACGGTGCACGACGCGAGTGGCGCGCGCCTCATGCAGGATATCGGCCTCGAACGGGTCGTGCTGGCGCGCGAGAACACGCTCGACGACGTGCGCGCAATTCGCGCCGCCGTTCCCCAGATGGGGTTGGAGACCTTCGTGCATGGGGCCCTGTGCATTTCCTACTCGGGACAGTGCTTCATGTCGGGGATGATTTCCGAGCGGAGCGCGAACCGGGGTTCGTGTGCGCAGTCGTGCCGGAAGGACTACGTCCTCACCGATTCCACCACCGGCGAGGAACTCGACCGCGGCTACCTGATCTCGGCCAAGGACCTGGCGGCCCACGACCAGTTGGCCGAACTCGCCGAGGCCGGGGTCAATTGCCTCAAGGTCGAGGGACGCAAGAAGAAGCCCGAGTACGTGGCGACGGTCACCCGCACGTACCGCGACTTCCTCGATCGCGTTGCGGCTGGCGATAACGCACCGCCCGCCCCGGACGAAGTGCGACCGCTCGTGCAGATCTTCTCGCGGGGATTCACCAGCGGGATGTTCACCGGACGCGCCGGGCGCGACTACATCACGCGTGCGCAACCCGACAATCGCGGGCACGAACTCGGCGTCGTGCTGGGGCGCGATGGGCAGGACCTCCTGGTCGAGGTGACGCATCCCATACACCCCGGCGACGGTCTGGGGTTCGAGCCCCCGGCCGGAGAGCCGGGACGTTCGACCGGCTTCGCGGTGACCAAGGTGCGTACGCTCGCCGAGCGCGACGGCGTCACTCGTCAGGCAATTGCCGCCCGCGAGCGCGTCCCCGCCGGTTGGCGCGTGGTGCGCAGCTCGGAGGCCGCGCTGCTGGAGCGCGCGCGCGCGTCGTTCGCCTCCCTTCCGCTCCATGCCAAGGGGCGGCGACAGCGGCTCGACGTCCGCCTCTTCGGCAGCGCCGGCGCCCCGCTCAAGGCGATCTTCACCGCCGGAGACGAGCGGGTCGAAGGGCGCAGCGAGGTCGCGCTGGCCCCAGCGGCGCAGCGCGCCCTGGATCACGCGCGGATGCGCGAGCAGCTGGGCCGCCTTGGGGAGACGCCGTTCTCGTTGGGCGCGCTCGACACGACGGGATTGGCCGACGGGCTCTTCCTCCCAGTCCGCGAGCTGAACCGACTGCGCCAGGCGGCGGTGGACGAGTTGATGGTGCGACGCGACTGGGCGCGGGCGGCCGAGCACGCCGAGCGCGAGGTCCGAATCCAGGGGGCCATCGCCGAGCCGCTGGCGGGGGCGCCTCCGGCGCGTGACGGGTGGACCCTCTCGGTCGACGTGACCACGCTCGACGACGCGCGCGCCGCCGCCGCCGCTGGGGCGACGGAAATCGTCTTCGACCCGTTCCTGCGCCATCCGGTTCCGCCAGCTGCACGCCTTCGAACCCTGGCCGACGAGCTGCGGGGCGGCGGAATCGCCGTGCGCCTGCGCACGCCCAGCATCGTCCGTCCTGAGGAGCGGCGCACCCTCGACAAGTGGCTCGACTTGCAGCTCCCGGTGCTCACCGGGCACGCAGGGCTCGCCGTCGAGCTGGCAGCGGCGGGGCGCGACGTCGCCACCGACTACGCGCTCAACGTCTTTAACGCCCACACCGCCGCCGAGTTTTTCCGGCGCGGAGTGGGGCGCGTCGCGGCGTCGGTGGAACTCACCGTCGACGAAATCGCCCAGCTCGCGGCACCGTGGAAGGGGCGTGGCTTCGATGTTGTTGTCTACGGCCGCCCCGAGGGGATGACGATCGAGCACTGTGTCCTCTCGGCCGCGTTCGAGCGCGTGGCCACCACGTGTCGCGATCTGTGCGTGCAACAGCATCCCGTCGTGGACCTCACCGATCCCGCCGGCTACACCTTCCCGGTTGCGACCGATGCCGCCTGCCGAAATCGGCTCCTCCACTCGCGCCCCATCGAGGGATCGGAGTTCGTCCCGCGGCTCTGGGACGCGGGAATTCGTACGTTCCGCATGCTCTTCAACGCGGCGGGCGATCCGATCGGCGAGATCGTGCGCGGCTACGCGCAGCTGCTGACGGCGCTCGATCGCGGCGCCCCCGTTCCGGCGCTCGACACGCGCGCGCGCCTCGAGAATCGGTTCACGCGCGGGCACTTCACGCGCGCAGTGTAGTCGTGTTCTCGTGAAGGGGAGGAGGGACGCCACACGCCGCGCGTCCCCTCCCGCGGCTCGTCAGGTGGGGCGGGCCGCCTCGATGCGCAGCCGGACCTCGAACAGGAGGATCGACGGCGTGTACGGCTTTGCCAGCACCGGCTCACCGGCCGTCTCGAGTTCGGCGACCTGCGGTGCATCCCCGGGATACCCCGAGGCGTACAGCACCTGGACGTCGGGCCAGCGCGAGCGCAGCTGGCTCACCAGCTCGGCTCCCCCCATCCGTGGCATCACGACATCGGTCACGATGAGGTCGATCGGTCCGGTGTGGGCCTGCAGCTGGGTCAGGGCATCGACGCCATCCGACGCCTCGAACACGAGGTAACCGGCGCTCCGAAGGGCGCGCACGGTCGACCCGCGAACGTCGGCATCGTCCTCGACGCAGAGGATGGTCTGCTGCCGCGCCCCGGCGCTGCCTCGCACGGTCGTCCCCCTCGACGAGGTGCGCCGCCCCTCGTCGAGTTCCTCCGTGAGCGGAAGCCAGACGCGAAAGGTCGTGCCGCGGTCGGGGTCGCTCTCGACCGTGATCTCCCCGCCGTGCGCCACCACGATGCCGTGGCACGTCGCCAGTCCGAGCCCCGTCCCGCGCCCGGGGGTCTTGGTCGTGAAGAATGGCTCGAAGAGGTGTTCCCGCACCTCGGCGGTCATGCCGATGCCGGTATCGTGCACCTCGAGCACGCCCCCCGATGGCGCCGGCTCGGTGCCTGACCACTGCGACGGTGTGCCGCGCCGCGTCAGCAGGTGCAACTCGCCGCCTCCCGGCATCGCGTCGCGCGCGTTGACCGCCAGGTTGACGATGACCTGCTCGAGCTGTGATGGGTCGGCGTACAGGAGGGGAAGGTCACTCCCCAGCGTCAGGCGAAGGGTGATCGTCTCCCCAAGGACCCGTCGCAACATCGTCGCCAGGTTCCCGACGTGCGTGTTGATGTCGGTCACGCGCGGTCGGCTCACGTCGCGCCGGGCAAAGGCGAGCAGCTGGCGGGTCAGCTCCGACGCTCGCGTTCCGGCGCGCCGGATCTCCTCGAGGTCGGGGGCCACGCCATGCTCGGCGGGGAGCGCCTCCTGCGCCAACTCGGCGCTGGTGAGGATGGACGTCAGGAGGTTGTTGAAATCGTGGGCGATTCCCCCCGCCAGCCGCCCGATGCTCTGCATCCGGTTGGCGTGCACCAGGCGCGCGTCGAATTCCTCCGGAGTGGCGGCGATGGGGAGGCCCATGGCGTCGGCGCTCCCCTCGAGAAGGTGCCCCGCCGGTCGCGAGGTGGCGGTGAAACCGCCGGCGACTTCGGCGCGAGCTTCCCCGTCGCGCTGAGCGCCGTGCACTGTCGCTTCGCGGGTGCCGTGGGACTCGCCCGCGCTGCGCCCCAGGACGACCGCCAGCGTGATCGCGGTGACGCCCAGCGCTCCCCCGACGAGCGACAGTAGCCCCGAGGAACTGGCAGGTGCCGGGAAGACGAGGCGCGCGAGCGACAGCGCCGCGGATGCCGAACCCGACGCCATGAGGAGGCGTGCCAGGGTGCGCGAGCGATCGGGGCGCTCGTCAGGCGCCGCCCCGCCATGGCGCACGAGGAGCCACGTTGCCAACGCGCCTAACGTCAGCGCGACCACTGTGAGGAGTGTATCGATCAGCGAGCCTGTCATCCGTCTCGGACACGCATGGGACCGCCGTTGCCCTCCGTCCCGCAGCGCCCGGCGGCTCACGCTGGCGTTGCAGTGGAATGGCATGATAGGCAACGCTTTCGATGAGGGTAAGTGGCACAACCGGGGAGATTCTCGGCATATGCCGCCGTCCGCCACTTCCGTCGCCGAGATGTTGCGTCGCTTTGGAATCGCTAATCTCCGCCCGGCGCAGCAGGCGGCGCTCGCGGCGCTCGCCGCCGCGCGCGACGTCCTCGTAATCCTTCCGACCGGAGGGGGGAAATCGCTCTGCTATCAACTTCCGGCGGCGTGCGGGCTCTCCCCGGCTATCGTCGTCTCTCCGCTCGTCGCCCTCATGAAGGATCAGGTCGATGCCCTGCGACGGCGCGGCGTTGCCGCTGCGCAGCTCTCCGGCGCCGTCAGTTCCGCTGAGCGAGACCGCGCTTGGGGCTCCTGAATGAGGGGGCGCTCACCCTGCTGTATCTCGCTCCGGAAGCGCTCGCGTCGGCAGCCACCGTGCGCCGGCTCGCCCGCGCCGCCCCGCGCCTCCTCGCCATCGACGAGGCGCACTGCATTTCGGAATGGGGAGAGTCGTTCCGGCCGTCGTACCTGGCCCTTGGCGCGGTGCGCGCCCAACTCGGGTACCCACCGACCATTGCCCTCACGGCGACCGCCACCCCTCGCACCGCGCGCGAGATCGTGTCGCGGCTTGCGCTCCGCGATCCGCTGCGGGTGAGCGGCGGTTTCGATCGCGCCAATCTCTACCTGGAGGTGCGCGCCGTCGACGGCGAGCATGCCCGCCTAACGCAGCTCCTCACCCTCGCGCGCGGCGCCCCGGGGCCAGCGGTGGTATATGCGGGTACGCGTCGCGACACCGAGCGCCTTGCCGGCGCGTACCGGCGCATCGGGATCGCCGCCGCCCCCTTTCACGCCGGTCTTCCCACCGACGAGCGCTCGCGACTCCAGGACCGATTCCTCGACAATCGCGTTTCCACCATCGTGGCCACGAATGCCTTCGGCATGGGGGTGGATAAGCCCGACGTGCGACTCGTCGTGCACTCCGTCCCCCCACTGACACTGGAGGCGTACTATCAGGAGGCGGGGCGTGGCGGGCGCGACGGCAAGCTCGCCCATTGCGTCCTCCTCCTCGGTCCGGACGACCTGAAGCGCGCCCGCGCTCGCATCCTCGGGGGAACCGTCACGCCGGATCTCCTTGCCCGCCTCGTCGTCCTGTTCGAGGCCACCCGGCCGCAGGGAGTCGTGGGTGGGGAGAAGGGGGGCGTGCGTCTCCTCGCGCATGCGCTCGACGTGGCACCGCGCGACGTCGAGATCGCGCTGCGGTTGCTGGCCGAGTCGGGGGCGCTGGTCCCCGCCGGGGGGGCGGGAAGGCTGCGCGTCGTGGCGACACCCGCGCGCCTGCACGCAGATCGCAACATTGTCTCCGACGATGCCACGGCGCTGCTCCGCCTGATGGCCGAGTATCCCGGGAGCGCGTCCGACGGGGCGCATCTCTCCATGCGCGAAATCGCGCGAATTGCGCCCGACGGCGATGCTTCGCGCTTCCTGCAGCGCATCGCGTCGCGGCAGCTGGCTGTCTGGCGGCCGTCGGACCTGGCGTGGCGGATGCGTCACCACCCTCCGTACGCCGTCCTCGAGCAGTTGGCATCGCGGCACGCCACCCGCTCCGCTCGCGATGCCTGGCGACACGCGCAGGTGGCCCGAATGGTCACGGCCACGCGTTGCCGTCGAACGGTCCTGCTTCGATATTTCGGCGATGCAGGACCGCCCGGCCCATGTGGGGCCTGCGACGTGTGCGGGACACTTTCGTGACGCGCCGCGCGTATAGGTCGTGTCCCGGCCGTAGCCCGAACAGCCCCTCAGGTGCGCTCCACGATTGGGCGCCCCTGCATGACATAGAGTGGAATGGACGATTCGCAGTACTTCTCCGAACAGCACTACCAGGTGCGCGACATGGTCCGGGCCTTCGCCCGCGACGAGGTCGCTCCCGTCGCGGCTCGCTACGATGCCAGCGCGGAGTTCCCCTGGGAGAACATCCGCAAGATGGGGGAACTTGGCCTGCTTGGTGTTCCCTGGGCCGAGGAACTCGGGGGGGCCGGGCTCGACCTCACCAGCTACATGATCGTCATCCATGAGCTGGCCAGGGTCGACGCGTCGCACGGGCTCACCGTCTCGGCGCACACCACGCTCGGCACCTCGCCCATCGTGCATTTCGGCACCGACGCACAGCGGGAGCGCTACGTTCCGCTCCTCGCGTCGGGGCGTGTCATGGGCGGCTTCGGGCTCACTGAGGAAAGTGCGGGGAGCGATGCCGGCGGCACGCGCACTACCGCGGTGCGGAAGGGCGATCGCTACCTCCTCAACGGATCCAAGCGGTTCATCACCCATGGCGGGGTGGGCGAGATATTCGTTGTTACGGCCGTCACCGACCCCGCGCGCGGGACACGCGGCGGGATTTCGTCATTCATCCTCACCAAGCAGAACGACGACCTGGCGCGGGCCCAGGAGTTTGGGATCGGGCATGCGCCCGAGCTCACCCCGATGCCCGGCTTCCGGTCGGGACGCAAGGAAGACAAGCTCGGCTGGCGCGCGTCCGACACGCGCGAGCTCATCTTCGAGGACGTGGAAGTCCCGGCCGAGAATCTCCTCGGAACCGAGGGCGAAGGGTTCGCCAACTTCATGCGCACACTCGATGCCGGACGCGTCGGGATCGCCGCCCTCTCGTTAGGGATCGCCGAAGGGGCGTTCGAGGAGGCGCTGAAGTACTCTACCGTGCGCAAGCAGTTCGGCCAGCCCATCTCGTCGTTCCAGGGAATCTCGTTTCAGCTGGCGGACATGGCCACGGAAATCGAGGCGGGGAAGCACCTCGTCTACCACGCGGCCGCCATGCTCCAGCGCGGGCAGAACGTCACCAAGGCGGCGGCGATGGCCAAGCTCTTCTGCTCCGAACTCGCCATGCGCACCACCATCAAGGCCATCCAGGTGCACGGCGGTTACGGTTACACCAAGGAGTACCCCGTCGAGCGCATGATGCGCGACGCCAAGATCTGCGAGATCGGCGAGGGAACGAGCGAGATCCAGCGCCTCGTCATTTCTCGCGAACTCCTGCGTGAACTGTCGGCGTGAACTTCTCGCGACTCGCGTCTCGGCTGCGCCTCCCGCTCGGCTTCGTCCTCGGGGGACTGTACGTCGTATTCGCCCGCCCGACCCGTGGGGGGCTGATCATCGGCGGCGTGGTGGCGTTGGTCGGACTCCTCGTGCGGGCATGGGCCGCCGGGCACATCATCAAGAACGATAGGTTGGCCACCACCGGCCCGTACGCGCACACGCGAAACCCGCTCTACTTCGGAAGCTTCCTCATCGCCTGCGGCTTCGCCATCGCCGCCCACTGGGCGCTGCTGGCCTTCGTCTTCGCCTTCTGGTTCCTCATCTACGGGCCGACCATCAAGCGCGAGCGCGACAAGATCCTGGCGATGTTCCCGGAGAGCTATCCGGCGTTCGAGCAGAACGTCCCCGCATTCTTCCCGCGCGTCACGCCATGGCGGGGCGGCGGGGAGGGCGCGTCCTTCAGCTCGGCGCTGTACCTGCGCCATGGCGAATGGCGGGCCGCGTTGGGCTATCTTGGAGCCATGATTTTGCTCGTCCTACGACTCAAGGGGATCGTGTGACGCCGAGGGCGCTCTCGAGCGCGCTTCGTCGCGCCGTCTCCAGTGTCGCCGTGGTTTTCACGCGGACGCGCGCGCGACTCGCGCGCGTCCGGTATGACAGGCCGCAGCCGGCGGAGCGCGTGTCGCGCCGCCCTGGCTCGGCCGGCGCTGTGGTGCGCGTCTCGAGGGTGACTCCTCGGCATCGCACGTCGGGTCGTGTCTCACCCGTGTCTCGCTGGGCGCTTTGTACGGCGTCCGGGAACCAGCGGGTGTCGACCTCGATGTGGTCGATCGCGCGCACCGTCAGGCCAGCTGCTCTACCATTGCGCGTGGCGCATCGCGGGACCATTCGCGCCGCCGCACCCACCCTTCCAAGCGTCCGCCCCGCCGCATTCCTCGAGTCGCGAGGGAACCGGCGCGGGGGGATTACCGATGAAACGCGAGATACTCATCAGTTCGACGTCGCGGGAAATCCGCGTCGCCATCATCGAGGACGACCAGCTCGTTGAACTCCTCGTCGATCGTCCGGAAGCGCGTCGGATGGTCGGCGACATCTACCTCGGTCGGGTCGAAGCCGTGCAGTCTGGCATCCAGGCGGCTTTCGTCGACATCGGCACCGAGAAGAGCGCGTTCCTTCACGCGTCCGATCTCGTCGTGGCCGACGAGGAGGATGACGGTGAGGACGAGGAGGGGGACGACGATGCCGACGATAGCGAGGAGTCTCCCCGCGGGTCGCGGCGCGCCAAGGCGCCCCCCATCCAGGACGTCCTCAAGAAGGGCGATACCCTGATCGTTCAGGTCTCCAAGGAGCCGATCTCCACCAAGGGGCCTCGGGTAACCGCGCAGGTCTCCCTCGCCGGGCGCTTCCTGGTGTACATGCCGCACGCCTCCCGCGTGGGGGTGAGCCGGAAGATCGGCGACCGGACCGAGCGTGCCCGCCTCCGCGAGCAGGTTGAGGGGATCCTCCCCCCCAAGTCGGGCGGGGTCATCGTCCGCACCGTCGGCGAGGATGCGACCCCCGAGGCCTTCGAGCGCGAGTTGAACACGCTGATCGCCACCTGGAAGCGAGCCAAGAAGAAGACGACCTTCGTTCGCGCCCCGGCCCAGCTGCACCGCGAGACCAGCCTCACTCGCGGGATCATCCGCGACATCTTCTCCACGAAGGTCGAGTCGATCCAGGTCGACTCCAAGCAGGTCTTCAACGAGATCGTCGAGTACCTCAAGGGGATTGCCCCCGAGCTCATCGAGCGCGTCCAGCTTTACGAAGGGAACGTCCCGCTCTTCGACAAGGCCGAGATCGAGACCGAGATCCGGGACCTGTTCAAGCGGCGGTGCGAGCTCCCCTCGGGGGGGTACCTGATCATCGAGCCGACCGAGGCGCTGGTCTCGATCGACGTCAATTCCGGGCGCTTCACCGGGAAGAAGGACCCGGAAAAGACGATTCTGAAGACGAATGTCGAGGCCGCCCGCGAGGTCGCCCGCCAGATCCGCCTGCGCGACATGGGGGGGATCATCGTGTGCGACTTCATCGACATGGAGACCAAGAGCAACCGCGACCGGGTCCTTCAGGAGCTGCGCACCCACCTTGGGCGCGACCGGGCGCGGACCAAGGCATTCCCCGTCAGCGACCTGGGGCTGGTCGAGATGACCCGGCAGCGGGTGCGCCAGAGCCATCTCCAGCAGATGACCGAGGCCTGCCCGACCTGCCACGGGACCGGGCGCATCTTCACCCCTGAGACGATTGCCCGGCGCGTGGAGCGCTCGGTCAAGCGCATGGCGGTGGAGGGGAAGCGCGAGCCGATCGTGGTCAAGCTGCACCCCGAGGTGGCGCTCTACGTCCTGGACCAGGAGAAGGACTACGTGCGGAAGCTGGAGAAGGCCGCCGGCTTCGCGATGGAGATGCGCGACGACCCGCTGCTGCGCCCGGACGAGTTCAAGCTGGTGGTGAAGGGGGCCGGGCGCGACGTCACGCAGCAGTACGCCGTGGCCTAGACAGGGGGCGGAATGCGATTCGGCGTCATCTTTTGTCGCATAGACATTGACCGAAGTCAAAGCCCCGACTACGTTTCGAGGCTCGCGACTTATTCGATTCAGAGACCATGACTTACGCCATCATCCGCACCGGCGGCAAGCAGTATCGGGTTCAGCCCGGGTCGACGCTGCGCATTGCAACGCTCCCCGGCGACGCCGGTGCGTCCGTTGAGTTCAACGAAGTTCTGCTCGGCTCCGACGGCTCGACCGTCCGCACCGGCGTCCCGTATCTCACTGGCGCCAAGGTGACCGGCGAGATCGTGAAGCACGGGCGTGGCGAGAAGATCATCGTCTTCAAGTTCAAGCGCCGGAAGAACTACGCTCGCAAGCAGGGGCACCGGCAGGGGTTCACCGAAGTCCGCATCAAGGACATCACGCTCGGCTGACGAGAGGACACCATGGCACATAAGAAGGGCGTCGGCTCGTCCCGCAACGGGCGCGACAGCAACCCGAAGTACCGCGGCATCAAGAAGTACGGCGGCGAAGCCGTCCGTGCCGGGAACATCATCGTGCGCCAGTGCGGCACGAAGTGGCACCCGGGGCGCAACGTCGGTCTCGGCACCGACTACACCATCTATGCCCTCGTCGATGGCGTGGTGCGCTTCCATCACAAGGACAAGAAGCGGCAGCAGGTCAGCGTCGATCCGTTCCCGACCGAGTCGGTGACCGCGGCCTGATTCGCGCTCCATGCGTCTGGCGCCCCCGGGGAGAAATCCCAGGGGGCGCTTGCTCTTGTGCCTCGCGAACAGCCGCCGGGCGTGGAGGGTAAAACGACGGTGAGGGCGCCCCGGGACGACGCCCGCGCAACTCCTTGGCGGTTGCCCTCGTAGGACAGGAGGGGTGTTCGCGGGACGATCCGCCCGGCAGCCCCCAGACCTCACAGCGGGGACCGACATGGCCATCTGGAACAAGCTGCGGAGCGAGCTCGATCGCGCGGGACGGGTGGCGCAGGGCGCCCTCGACGAAGGCAAGTTGCGCCTGGAAATCTTCCGGGCACGTCAGCTGGTCGACCGCGCGGCCCAGTCGTTAGGCTATGCGGTGTATCGCGCGCGCACCGGGAGCGAGGGCCCCGACGAGGCGGCCATCGCGCGCCTGGTCGACGCGGTGCGCGAGCGCGAAGGCGAACTCACCACGCTCGAAGAGCGGATGCGCGACATCGGCGGGCGTCCGCCGTCTCGCGAGGATGCCGATCCGGGGGCGCCCGACCGCACCGAGGGGGCGGCCCCTTCCGCGCCCGGCGACGCTGTGTCCGACGCCCCCGCCACTCCAGACGCGACAGCGCCCGGCGGAACGCCGCCGGCGCCATAGGGGCACGACGTAGGGGGCGCGGCGAGAACGCGACGACGCGCTCCCTGAAACGACAGAGGGGCACGCCAGGCGGCGTGCCCCTCCGTGGTTCGAGAGCCAGTAGCGGTGGGCAGTCGCAGCCCGCCCCCTCCATCTATGGCTGCTTGCGGTAGTCCGGCGGGAGCGACTTGTAGCGTCGCATCAACTCGTCCTGCCGCGATGGACGCTGCACCTCGACCCCCCGGACGTACACCTTTTCCGCGCGGGTGTACAGCTCGAACGGGTCGCCGCTCCAGATCACCAGCGTCGCGTCACGACCGGGCTGGAGCGAGCCGACGCGGTCGGAAACCCCGTACATCTCCGCCGGGGTCAGCGTCACCGCGCGGAGTGCCGCATCCCACGGCATCCCAAACGAGACGGCGACCCCCGCCTCGTACTTCACGTTGCGGGCGTTGAACGCGTCGGCGCCGCCGGCGATGACCACCTTGGCTCCCGCCTGCTGCAACAGTCCGGCGTTCTCCTGGCGCGCGCCTAACGTGGAAAAGTCGCGCGGGATGTTGTTCAGCGCGCCGACCACCACGTACGCATTGGCCGCGGCTATGCGGTCGGCCACCTTCCACCCCTCGGTCGCCGATGTCAGCACGACCTTGAGCTTGAATTCGCGGGCAATGTCGAGCGCCACCACGAGGTCGCTCGCCCGGTCGGCGTCGATGGCCAGGGGGATCTCGCCGCGCATCACGGGCTGCAGCGCGTCGAGGTCCACCGGTCGCGCCGCGAGCGGGCGCGACTCGTTGTTGTCGAACCGGTCGCGACGCCTGGGCCAGTCGCGCGCCTCGGCCAGCACGGCGCGCAGCCGCTGGTAGACTTCGGCGCGCGAGGCTCCGCGATCGCTCCCCTTGGAGCCGATGTCGGCGAAGATCGCCGCCGGTCCCTTGAGCAGCACGTCACCTAACGAGCCGTCGCCGAGGACGATCACCGCCCCCTGGCCCCCGATGAGCCCGCCCCGCGGGATGAGCCCGGCCGTCGTCACCCCGTCATTGCGCGTCACCTGCAGCAACGGCGAGGCCGGGTTGAATCCCTCCCAGACCCGGAGGGAGGGGGTGAATCCATCGCCCTGTCCGCGCGCCGACAGGTCGACCGTCGCCTGCACGGCGCCGATCTCGGTGAGGCCGAGCGACGTGGTCGCGTTGAAGATCCCGGGCGTGACCCACTTGCCGGTCGCGTCGACGCGGCGGGCGTCCGCCGGGATGCTGATGTTGCTGCCGACGGCGACGATGCGGCCGTCGCGGATCAGCACGGTGCCGTTCTCGATCGCCGGCCCGCTCACCGGGAATACCTTTCCCCCGGTGATGGCGACCACCTGGGCCATGGCCGGGACGCCGGCCGCGAAGCTCGCGACGAGGGCGGCGGCGAGTGTCGAGCGTGTGAAGTGCGTCATGTCAGCGCCCTCCCTCGACCTGCGGAACGAAGCCGAGCTCGAAGTCGGTGCGCCAGCGCTGCGACGGATCGAGCCGGTCGAACAGGAGCGCGCCGTCGGTCCAGACCTTCTCGGCCTTCGAGTAGATGCTGAACGGGCTGCCGCTCCACAGGACGACGTCGGCGTTCTTCCCCGGTTCGAGCGTCCCGACCCGGTCGTCGAGCCCCAGCGCCCACGCCGGGTTGATGGTGAGCCAGCGGATCGCTTCATCCTCCGTGATGTTGATGCCTAACGTACGCGCCTCGGCGATCGACTTGGCAGCGTCCTGGTTGAGGCGCTGCATCCCGCTTGGATCGTCGGAATGGACGATCGCCCGGGCTCCCGCCGCGTGCACCAGCGCAAGGTTGGCGCGCACGCCATCCATCGCCTCCATCTTGAAGCCGCCCCAATCGGACCAGAGCGACGCCGCGATCCCCTTCTGGGCGAGGATGTCGGCCAGCTTGTATGCCTCGACGCCGTGGTGGAACGAGCGGATCTTGAAGCCGAATTCGTCGGCGACTTCCATCGCCCCTTCCATGTCGTTGGCCGTGTAGCAGTGCCATTGCACGAGGATGTTGCCGCGCAGGACCTCGGCCAGCGTTTCGAGTCCGAGATCGCGCGCCGGGGGTTCGCCCTTGCGGTCGGCGAGCCAACGGTCCCAGCGGCGGCGATACTGCTCGGCCTGCAGGTACTGCGCGCGCCACCCGGCCACGTTGCCCATGCGGGTGGACGGACCGCGATTGGCGTAGACCCGCTTGGGGTTCTCGCCGCACGCCTGCTTGAGCCCGTATTTGGCGCCCGGGAACTTCATCCCGCGCACGGTGCGCGATGGGACGACCTTGAGCACCACGCTGCGCCCCCCGATCAGGTTCGCCGAGCCGGGAAGCACCTGGATGGTGGTCACGCCAGCGGCCAGTGCCCGAGGGAACTGCGGGTCCTGCGCGTACACCGAGTGCTCCGCCCACACGTACGGCGTGGCGGGGTTCGTCGCCTCGTTGCCGTCGCTCAGCGCATCGACCGCGGGGGCGGGATAGACCCCGAGGTGCGAGTGCGTGTCAATGATGCCCGGCGTGACAAACTTTCCGGTGCCGTCGATCACCACCGCGTCGGACGGAACGTCGAGGTTCATCCCCACGGCGACGATCTTCCCGCCCTGCATCAGGACCGATGCGCCGCGCATCGTCGGCCCCGCCGCCGTCATCACCGTCGCATTGCGGATGACGGTCGTGCGCGACGGGAAGGGGTGATATGTACTGGGGAAGGGGTCGGCGTTCGGGAGGCTGAGAGCTCCCGCCGCGGGCGCCGCCTTGACGCTGGTATCAGCGCCCGCGGCGGCGGTGGCGGGAGCGGGGCGTGGGGCCGGGGCGCTCGCCGGCTGCTGTGTGGCGCAGGCCAGCGTGGCGGCCCCCAGAATGAGGGGGAGGGTCGCTCTCATGTGACTCGCAATACTCCTGAGGAGGGGCGGGTAACTCGGGCGCGCGAAGCATAGGGCCAGGTCGGGGATGCAGCCAGTCCCGTCCGGGCCCCCTGAATTAGCAGGCGCTTAGCGTTGCGGCGACTTCCTCACGAGCGCAGCGAGGTCGTCGGAGACGTCGGTGCAGATGGCGTCGACCCCGAGCGAGGCAAGGCGGTCCACCGCCTCCGCCGAGTTGACCGTCCAGGCCACAACCCGCCCGCCGGCATCGTGCACCTGCCTGACGAGTGGCGCGTCGATCATCTCCCACCACTGCCAGTAGTCGCGCGCCCCAGCGCCCTGCAGGGTGTGGCCCGGCTCGATCAGGTAGCTGGCGGAGAGAATACCGGTGGGGAGCCGGGGCGCGAGCTCGCGCACCCGCAACGAGACGCGATGGTCGAAGGAGTGCACCGCACTTCGCCCCTCGTGGCGCGCAAGGCTCGCCACCACCGCCGGCTCGATCCCGGCGGCCTTGATCTCGACATAAAGGGTCACGCGATCTCCCACGAGCGCGAGGGTCTCGCCGAGCGTGGGGATGTCGGTCCCGCCGGTGGTTGCGTCGCGCAGCTGGGCCAGGGTGAGCGACGCGATGGCGCGGGGCCCGAGCCCTGGAGTGGAGCCGGCCGGGAGTGGGAGGGCGGGGTCGTGGTGAACGACGATCGCCCCGTCGCGTGTGGCGTGCACGTCGAGCTCGATTCCGTCGGCGCCGGCCGCGATGGCGAGAGCGAAGCCGGCGAGTGTATTCTCACGCGCCTTGCGTGGCATGCCGCGATGGGCGATGAGTTCCATATTGGCGACGGCTTCTGGGGATCCACGCCGGCATGGCGCTGGTGTCACCCATCTTAACACTTAGGCCCTGAGCTCGTCTCACGGGTCGGAAACGCATGACTGCGGATACTGCATCGGGCGTCGAAGCGCCGGACGGGGAGTTGATCTCGCGCTGGCGCGCGGGTGACGAACGGGCCGCCACCCACCTGGTGGCGCGGCATGCCCCGTCCGTCGCTCGCTATGTGGCGAGCCTGGGGATGCGGGAGGGGGTGGAGGAGGTGGTGCAGGACGCGTTCGTGCGGGCCTTCGGGTCGCTGGATGCCTTCCGCGGGGAAAGTTCCTTGCGGACCTGGCTCTTCACCATCGCCCGGCGGCTGGTGCTCGACCGGCGGCGCTCAGGGCGCCGGCGGCGCGAGACGACCGAGTTGCAGGACGGGGACGTGGCGACGGAATACGACGCACTCGATTCGCTGATCGCCGAGGAATCGCAACAGAAGATGCGACACGCGATCGGGCGACTGACGACGACCCAGCGCGAGGTGTTCATGTTGCGGGTCAATGACGGGATGTCGTACAAGGAAATCGCGGACGTGGTGGGAACTACGGAGGGCGCGGCGCGGGTGCACTATCACAATGCACTGCGGCAGGTCAAGGAGACGCTCCATGATGACTGATTGCTCGAACATCGAAATGCGGGAGTTGTTGCCTGACTTCCTGCATGGCACGCTCTCCGGCGACGAGCGTTCGCGGGTCGAGGCGCATCTCGCGTCATGCGAGGCCTGCGCGGCGGAGCATGCGTTGCTCCTGTCCGCGCGTCGTGCGCTGGCAGGATTGCGCGTCCCGCACATCGACACGGCGGAGATCGTGGCGGCGCTCCCGCGCCCCATCCCCCCGATCGCCCACCGCCCGACGGTCGCGCGGCATTCGCCGATGCTCTTCCGCCTGGCGGCGGCGATCACGTTCATTGCGGTCGGAGGGATGTCAGTGGCGGTCGCCCGCTCGTACTGGGGCGAGGCGTCGGTCTCGTCGGTCGACAGCGTCATGGCGTGGCGCAGCGACACCGCGCGCGACGTCCCCACGCTCGCCATCGCCGATACGCCCAGCGCGGCACCTGCTGCGACGCGAGGGCTGGCGGTACATGCCGCCATCAGCGACCTCAATGACGCCGACCTCGAATCGTTGCTCGGCGAACTGGACCAACTCGAGGCGGCACCTCTGGCCGAACCCGAGTCAACGCCTGGTGGTCGCGCGCTGGCCGGCGCGATCAGCGGCTCGTAGGAGGATGTACCCGATGTCCCGACTCTTCCTCTCGCTCGCCCTGCTGCTCGTTGCGGCTGGCGACGCTCGCGGCCAACGCGTTACCGGCCAGCCGGGCGCACCCCGCGACCGGGCCGTTCTCGAGCAGCGCTTTCGTGAACGCTTCGAGCAGCTCCTGCGGACACGACTCGCGCTGAGCGATGCCCAGCTGGCGCAACTCATCGACGTCAACAAGCGGCTCGACGGCAAGCGACGCGAGCTCTTCACGGAGGAGCGCACCGTCCGCAAGGAGATGCGCGAGCAGCTGCAGGCCGGCGATGACCAGGCCAACCAGTCGCGCGTGGCCGAGCTGATGGAGCGCGCCATTCACGTGCAGCGGCAGCGCCTCGACCTCATGGAGACCGAGCAGCGCGAACTCTCTGCCTTCCTGACCCCCACGCAACGTGCCAGGTACATGGGGATGCAGGAGCAGCTGCGCCGGCGCGCCGACGAGATGCGCCGGAGGGCAGAAGGCGACACCGTGGGTGACGACCTCGGGGGACGGCCCGGCCTGGGGCCGCGTGCCGGGATGCCGCGTCGCCCAGGGAACAGAATCCCGCCGCTATAGGCGGCGATGCGTTGAGGCACCGCCCCCGTGCCACTACATTCCGCCGCAAGCCCGGGTGGCGGAATTGGTAGACGCAGGGGACTCAAAATCCCCCGCCCTTAGGGGTATACGAGTTCGAGTCTCGTCCTGGGCACTTACTGCGAAGGGGGACACCGCGTCAGGCGATGTCCCCTTTCGCGTGCTCCGGCGCCGTTATGGCGCGTCAGGACTATTTGTACTGGATCGGCAGGAGCACGCGCGTCCGTACGGGCTGCCCCTTCGACTTGCCAGGGGTGAACTCGATCTTTGTCGCCGCCTCCTTCGCGGCCGAGGCGAAGGCCGGGGTCGAGGCCAGCACGACTTCGACGCTCTCCGGCTCGACCTTTCCCGAGGCGTCGACCACGAACTGGACCTGTGCCTGTCCCGCGACTCCGGCGCGCTTCATCCCCGCCGGGTACGACTCGGCCACGATCCGGGCCGTCTTGGCGGGGTTCGCCAGCTTCGGGGGGGTGTCCACGTCCTCGCCGGCGTAGACTTGGTCGGCGCTCTGGGCGCGCAGGGAGGGGGCGGCCGCGACCGTGAGGAGCGCCGCGAGGGCCAGGGGTACGAGTCGGCGTGAAGGCATGATGAGGATTGGCTCCGATGGTGTCGATGGGTTACATCGGCGAGTCTCGGAACCGGTGCCGCAAAACTGAAATAGCTTGTGATGCACCCGGTCGCTCACGCCGGGGTGAGGGGGGCGGAACCCCCCTCCTCGCACCCAGAATCCGCTTCCTCGACGATGCCCTCCGTCCCCTCCATCCTCGTCACCCGCCGGCTCCCTGACTCCGTCGAATCGGCGCTTGCCCGGGATTTCGGCGCGACGCTCAATTCCGACGATCACCCGCTCACCGCCGCCGAGTTGCAGCGGGGACTGGCTGCATACGACATCGTCCTGTGTACGTTGACCGACCGGCTGACCCGCGAGGTGCTGGAGGCGGGCTCGGGCGGGGTCCGGCTGCTCGCCAACTTCGGCGCTGGGACGAACCACATCGACCTCGAGGCGGCGCGGCGACTCGGCATCGTGGTGACCAACACCCCAGGCGTCCTGACCGACGACACCGCCGATCTCACGATGCTCCTGATCCTCGCCACGGCGCGACGTGCGCGCGAGGGGGCGCGGGAACTGCGGGCGGGGAGCTGGGCGGGGTGGCGTCCGACGCACCTCCTGGGGACCCGCGTCAGCGGCGCGACGTTAGGCGTCGTGGGGTTCGGGCGTATCGGCCAGGCCGTCGCGCACCGCGCATCGGCCGGGTTCGGCATGCGCGTCCTCTATCACTCGCGTCGCCGGGCCACTCCAGAGGTCGAGGCGGCATGCGCGGCGACGTATGTCCCCGTGCTCGAATCGCTCCTCGCCCAGTGCGACATCGTGTCGCTGCACTGCCCGGCGACGCCGGCGACGCATCATCTCATCGGCGCGAGCCAGCTGGCCGCCATGCGTCCCACGGCCTTCCTTGTGAATACCTCGCGCGGTGACGTGATCGATGAGTTGGCGCTGGTGTCGGCGCTGGAGGAGGGGCGGATCGCCGGGGCAGGGCTCGACGTCTTCGAGCGCGAACCGGCCGTCCCCGAAGCGCTGCGGACGCTCCCTAACGTGTACGCGCTCCCGCACCTGGGCAGCGCCACCACCGCGTCGCGCGTGGCAATGGGAGAGTGCGCGCTGCGCAACATTGCGGCCTACGTGCGCGGCGACGCCCCCCCGAATCGCGTCGCATGATGCGTGCTGCCGCGAGCCAGGCGATGCACCGGGTGACGCGCACGTGACGCGCCCGCCGGAGATTGCGGCTCCGGAACATCCGGCGTGTGGCTGTGCTATCACGGCGTGTTCGCTTGCCGCATCAGATGGTCCCCCCTAGCTTTCCGCCCCGTCACCGACCACTCGTTGCCGCTGCGGCGCATGCCCCAGGTGCGTGGCGCGCGGCCAGGGAAACCCCCGCGTTCACCCGGATTCCATGACGCTGACCATCGCTGCGCGCGCCGCCAACCCGGCGACCCTCAATACCCCGCTGCTGGTAGTGCTGCTGCCCGCCGGGACCGAGCTCCCGGCGCACCTCAAGGCACTGGATAAGGCGATCGGGGGAGGGATCGGGCGGACGATGCGACGCGGTGACTTCCGGGGCGGGCGGGACGAATCGTTGCACCTGTCCGGCGGGAGCCGGGGACCGCGGCGCGTCCTGCTGGTGGGCTATGGTACCGCGAGCGATCGCCCCCTCGCCCTCCGCCGTGCCGCTACGCTGGCGGCTCGGCAGGCGAACCGGCTGGGTGTCGGCTCGCTCGCCCTGGTCGCTGGAACAGTCGACGGTCGTGAGGCCGAGCAGGTACTCGTGGGGCTGCAGCTCGGCTGTTGGGAGTATCTCGACCTGCGCACCCCGCCGCCCGAGAATGAGCGGCGCGCGCCGCTCGCCGACGCGACGCTGATCGCCGAGAACGCCAAGACGCTTAGCGCGGCCGTCGACGCCGCGCGGGCCATCGGCGCCGGCTACGACGTCTCGCGGCGCCTGGCGCAGATGCCAGGCAACCTGTGCACGCCTGACCTCCTCGCCGATACGGCCCGTGACATCGGGAAGCGGCACTCCCTCAAGGTCACCGTGCTCGGTCGTCGCGAAATGGAGCGTGAGAAGATGGGGTCGTTCCTGTGCGTCGCCCAAGGGACGCCACAAGACCCCAAGCTCGTCGCGATGGAGTATCGTGGGGGACCTAAAGGGCAAAAGCCGATTGTGCTGGTGGGAAAGGGGCTCTGCTTCGATACCGGAGGGATTTCCATCAAGCCGGCCGAGCGCATGGAGTTCATGAAGTTCGACATGTGCGGGGCGGCTGGGGTGATCGGGGCGATGGAGGCGATCGCCCGCCTTGCCCTCCCGGTCAACGTCGTCGGCGTCTTCGGTGCCACCACCAACATGCCGTCGGGGACGGCGGTGAAGCCCGGTGATGTTGTCACCGCCTCGACGGGAACCACCATCGAGATCATCAATACCGACGCCGAGGGACGCCTGGTCCTTGCCGATGTCCTGGCCTGGGTCAAGCGCTTCGACCCGGCGGCCGTGGTTGACGCCGCAACACTCACCGGCGCCTGCGTCATCGCCCTCGGCAATACCACGACCGGTGCCCTCGGCAACGACGACGCCCTCGTCGCCGAGGTCGTCGGAGCCGCCAAGCGGGCCAGCGAGCCGGCGTGGCAGCTGCCGATGTTCGACGAATACCGCGAGTTGATCAAGTCCGACGTCGCCGACATCAAGAACACCGGAGGGCGTGCCGCGGGGACCATCACCGCCGCCATGTTCCTCCGCGAGTTCGTCTCGTATCCATGGGTCCACCTCGATGTAGCCGGGACCGCGTACAGCGAGGGCGACCTCACGATCACTCCGAAGGGGCCGACGGGCGTTCCCACCGGTACCTTCATCGAGTTTGTCCGAGGGAGAGCGCACTGATTCGCTTCGCCCGACTTCTCCGTCTCGCCGGCCTCGGCCTTGCGGTCGGGGCCGTTTTGCACGGGACGGCGCAGGCCCAGCAGCGCCCGGTGCGGCGCCCAGCACCGCGCCCGGATTCCACAAAGGTCATTCGCCCGGCGATCGACACGCTCAAGAAGCGCGCCGATTCGCTCAAGACGGCGGGCGATTCGGCGAAGCGCGCCGCCGACTCGCTGCGGACGCCGGCCGACACCCTGAAGCCGAAGGGCGACTCGCTCCAGGCCAAGGGAGACACCCTTCGCGCGAAACGCGACTCGCTCATCGCCGATTCCCTCGCCATCGACTCGCTGGAGCGCGAAAACCAGGCGATCCTCGCTGAGCAGCGGCGACGCGCCGACTCCATCAAGGCGCCGACGGCGGCCGCCGAGATGCCGCACCTCACGGACATGGATGGGGGGTACCGATGGGGGCGTGACGAACTCGCCGCCACCGGTGCGTTGACGTTAGGCGACCTGCTCGAGGGAGTGCCGGGGCTCACGGTGTTCCGATCGGGGTGGATCGGCTCGCCCCAGGTCGCGTCGATGATCGGCGACTTGCAACGCGTGCGCATTTTCTACGACGGCATCGAGCTCGATGCCCTCGACCCGCGCAATGGCGGTATGCTCGACCTCTCGTTCGTGCAGCTGTGGCAACTCGAGGAAGTCCGCATCGAGCGCGGTGCGAGTGAGATCCGCGTGCACCTGCGATCGTGGCGCGTGAGAAGCCTGACCCCCGCCACACGGGTCGATATCGGCACTGGCGACCTGGAGACCAACGGATACCGGGGATACTTCGGCCGGCGCTTCCGGAATGGCGCCGCGCTCCAGGTCGGGGCGAACCAGTTCGCCACGCGCGACAATCGCGGCAACGGCGACGCCGATGGTCTCTCGCTCTTCGGGCGTGTCGGGTGGGCCCGCGGGCGCTTCAGCGCCGACGCCTCCTTCCTTCGCACCGCCCGCGATCGGACGGAGCAGCGGCGCGACTCGACGTCGGGCCCCAACCTCCCGGCGTTCGATGGCCACTCCACCGAAGCGTATGCCCGCCTCGCATACTCCGACACCGTCCACGGCATCTGGGGGCAACTGACGGCGGCGAGTCTCGCCCACGCCCAGAACAACCTCGCATTTCGCGACACCGTCGCCATCCCATTCATGCGACTCCCGTCGCAGCTGACGCCGTCGCGCAAGCAGTACGTCGCCGCCGCGGGATGGGAGCGCGGCCCATTCGCCGTGTCGGCGACGGGGCGCATGCGGCGCATCGACAGCCTCTCCTTCTTCTCACCGTCGGCGCGACTCTCGTTCGAAACGTCGCGCGTGGCGGTGGCCGGCTTCGCCGAGCAGCAGGAGGATATGCACCTCCGACGCCTGGAAGTATCCGGGCGCATCCTCCCGCTGTCATGGATCGGCGTCTCGGGGGCTGTCAGTCAGTACACTGCCACCGAGGCTGGCCTCTTCCCGACCTCGCTGACCTACCGCGGCGAGGTGGGACTTCGCATCCATCGCGCCTGGCTCTCGGCGGGGATCATGTCGCGTGATACCGCGACGCTCGTGGCGCCAGTCGTTTTCGACACCGCGTTCGTCGCCGGAGCGACGGGGGCGGTGACGGGGACCTTCGTCTCGCTTCGTGGAAAGGTGTGGAAGGACGTCGGCTTCGACGTCGTCGCCATGAAGTGGGATTCCGCCGGTGTCTACCGGCCGGAGTACCAAACGCGTGCGCAGCTGTACCTGAACACCGGCTGGCGGTCACGCTTCCCGAGCGGGAACTTCAACATCCTGGCGTCGGTGACGCACGAATACCGGACTCAAGCGTACTTCCTGACGGCTGACGGCCAGCTGGCGACGTCGCAGTATCGGACAATCAACGCGCAGCTCGAGATCCGGCTCCTGCAGGCCACGCTGAGTTACCAGTTTCGCAACCTCCTGAACGAGCAATACCAACAGGTCCCCGGATTCTTCATGCATCGCCCGGTGCAGTACTACGGGGTACGCTGGTACTTCTTCAATTGACAAGGTTGTTGTGGCGCAATAACTTGCGCGGCCTCCCATGATCCGAAGCATGACCGGATTTGGCGCGGCGGAAGGGACGGTTGGCGCAGCACGCGTCGCCGTCGAACTCCGCTCCGTCAATCATCGATTCTTCAACGCCACGATCCGCCTGCCGTCGGAACTGTCCCGATGGGAGAGCGAGGTTCGTGAGGCGCTGCGCAAACGCGTGAGCCGAGGACATATCTCCCTCAGCGCACGCGTGGAACGTGGTGTGGCCGGCGCCCCAGCCATCGATGAGGCGCGATTTGGCGCCTACGTCGAGCTGCTTCGACAACTGCGGAGCCGCTACCAGCTGGACGGCCAGATCGACGTCGCTGCCGTCCTGCGCATGCCCGACGTGATGTCGTCGATCTCCGAGGGCGAGGACGGCGACGTGAGCGAGCTGATCGAGATCGTTGACGCGTCGGCGCAGCGCCTGGCCACTGCCCGTGAAGAAGAAGGAGCTCGCCTGGCGACGTATCTTCTCGATCGACTGGCGATCGTCGAGGGGGCCTTGGCCCGAATTGCGGAGCGCGCCCCGGCGCGGCTGCTGGAGCAGCGTGACCGCCTGCGCGCCGCCGTTGCCGAACTCACCATGGGGGTGGCCGTCGACGAGCAGCGACTGGCGATGGAGATCGCGGTCTTGGCCGACCGGCTCGACGTGCACGAGGAGCTGTCGCGCTTCAGCTCGCACAACGCGGCCTTTCGGCAGACGCTGTCCCGACGCGACGGCGAACCGGTGGGGAAGCGGCTCGGTTTCCTCCTTCAAGAGATGCTCCGCGAGGCCAACACGACAGGGAGCAAGGCGAACGACGCCCAGATGCTCGCCGACGTCGTCACGATCAAGGAGGAGCTCGAGCGGATCCGGGAACAGGTGGAGAACCTCGAGTGATCCCCTTTCCGCTGATCCTCTCCTCGCCGTCGGGGGGAGGGAAGACGACCCTCGCCCGGATGCTCCTCCAGCGCCGGGGCGATGTCGGGTATTCGATTTCCTGTACGACGCGCGCGCCGCGAAACGGGGAGCAGGACGGGCGGGACTATCATTTCCTTTCCCGCGACGAGTTTGCCGCGCGGCGAGCCCGAGGCGAGTTCGCCGAGTCGGCCGAGGTGCACGGCAACCACTACGGGACGCTCAAGAGCGAGATCGAACGGGTCTTCGGGACCGGGCGGCACGTGGTGATGGACATCGACATTCAGGGGGCCCGGCAATTCGTCGCCACGTACCCCGAATCGGTGTTAGTCTTCCTCCTACCGCCGTCGGCCGAAACGCTGCTCGGTCGGCTCACCGGGCGGCAGACCGAGTCGCCGGAAGCCGTCCTGCGCCGCCTCACCGGGGCGCGCGACGAACTCGCGGCGGTCGGGAGCTATCAGTACGTAGTGGTGAACGACGATCTGGAGCGCGCCTTCACGCAGGTCGCGTCGATCGTCGATGCAGAGACAGTGCGTCACCGCCGGGTGCCGCTGCTGGAAGTCCGGGTGCGGCAGCTGGTCGATGGGCTGGACCGCGAAATCACGAGATACCGACGAGCAACCTGACGAGCCATGCGAGTTTTCACCCCTGACGAGATCGCGTCGAATTCCGCCAACAAGTACCTCGGGGTGCTGGTGGCGGCAAAGTATGCCCGCGTCCTCAACGAGCTGCCGAAGAACCTGACGCCGAGCGTCGGGGAGAAGAAGCTCACCACGCGCGCGATGGAAGAGCTGGTTCGTGGCGACGTGGACTACAAGGTCATCGCGCGTCGTCGCGCGGAGTAGCGCCGTTCGTCCGTTCGCCAAGCGCCGGATCCTCCTGGGGGTAACGGGGGGGATCGCCAGCTACAAGTCCGCGTCGCTGGCGCGCTTGCTCACGCAGGCCGGTGGCGAGGTGGACGTGGTCCTCACGCGCTCGGCGCAGGAGTTCGTCGGCGCGATCACCTTCGAGGCGCTAACGGGGCGTCCGGTGCACACCGCACTCATCGCCGCTGGGCACGCCCTGGATCACATCAAGCTGGCGCGCGCCGCCGACGTGGTGGTTGTCGCACCGGCTACGGCCGACCTGCTGGCGCGCGCTGCCCACGGTCACGCCGATGACCTGCTGACGGCGGCCCTCCTGGCCACGACAGCCCCCGTGCTCATCGCTCCGGCGATGAACGATCGCATGTGGGGTCACCCGCAAACGACGCGCAACGTCGCCCATCTACGGGAGATCGGCTATCACGTGATCGACCCGGACACCGGCGACCTGGCGGTTGGGGAAGGGAGCGGCCCCGGGCGCATGCCCGAGCCCGAGACCATCATGGCGCATATCGGGCGCCTCCTCGAAACTCCCTCGCCGCTACGGGGACGTCGCGTCGTCATCACCGCCGGCCCGACCCGGGAGGCGGTGGATCCGGTCCGCTTCCTCTCCAACCGCAGCAGCGGCAAGATGGGGGTGGCGATCGCCGAAGCGGCGTGGCGCCGCGGCGCGTCCGTGCACCTGATCGCCGGCCCGTTAGGCATCACCCCGCCGGCGATGCTCGAGGTGGAACGCGTGGAGAGCGCCGAGCAGATGAAGGACGCGGTGGCCCGCGCGCTGGCAAGTGCCGACGTCCTTGTGATGGCTGCTGCGCCGGCCGACTTTCGCCCCGCCGACGTGGCCGGCTCCAAGATCAAGAAGGGGGCGGCCCCGGCGGCGATTCCGCTGTCCTCCTCACCCGACATCCTCCTCGAGACCGCGGCGCAACGCCGGAAGGGGGCGATTGTGGTGGGCTTTGCCCTCGAGACCGACGACGTGATCGCCAATGCCCACAAGAAGCTGGCGGCCAAGGGACTCGACCTGATCGTCGTGAACGATGCGCGCGAGACCGGGGCCGGATTCGAGGGCGACACGAACCGCGTCACCTTCATCGCCAGCGACGGATCGAGCGAGGCGCTTCCGCTCCTGAGCAAGCGCGACGTCGGCGACGCCATCCTCGACCGCGTCGAGGCGCTCCTCGGTGGACGCTAAGGAGCGACTGCGCCTCTACCTCGAGCAGCGGCGCGATGCGGGCGAAACGGAACTTGTCCTCGACTCGATGTCGGTCGAGGAGGTCATGCGCCTACTCGGCGTGGGAGTCGCGCCGACGGGACGGGGGGGCGAACGCTCGGTGCGCCCGGAGACGCCAGCCGCGTCGGCACCGCCGGCCGATCGCGCGCGGCTCGACAGTGCCCCCGCCTCGAGCGACTGGCGCGAAGCGCTGCGCGCCCTCGATGCACGGCCAGTCGAGGAAGCAGGGGCGACCGGGCGTGTTTCTGCCGACGCCTCCGTGCCGTCCCGTGTCCCCACCCCTCGTTCGGACGCCGAGCGTGCCCCGGCGCCCGACGCGAACCGACTCCCGCCTCATGACGTCACCGGCGCTCCGCCCTCCCGGCCCACCATGACAGAACCAGCCGACGCCCAGGGGCGCGACGCGGCGCACGCCACCATCCCGCTCGAACAGGTCCCCACCGGACTCGTGGTCGGTTCGCCGGCGCACGAGCTCTTCGGCGGTCCGCAGTCGCCGTACGCGACCCTCGCGGACATTGCCGAAGCGGCGCGGCAGTGCCAGCGCTGCACGCTATACAGCACCGCCAAGCAGGCGGTCCCGGGCGAGGGAAATCCTGATGCGGACTTCGTCTGCGTGGGCGAGGCCCCCGGGGCCAACGAGGACGAGCAGGGGCGCCCGTTCGTGGGGCAGGCCGGGCAGCTCCTGACCAAGATCCTGGGGGCGATCCAGCTCTCGCGCGAGGAGGTCTTCATCTGCAACGTCCTCAAGCATCGCCCCCCCGGCAACCGCAATCCCACGCCCGACGAGGTCAGTGCCTGCTCGCCGTTCCTCGTTAGGCAGATCGAAATCCTGAAGCCCAAGGTGATCCTCGCCCTCGGTACCTTTGCGGCGCAAACACTATTGCAGACCAAGGAGCCCATCGGCAAACTGCGCGGGAAGATCCACCGCTATTACGGCGTGCCCCTCATCGTCACCTACCACCCGGCGGCGTTGCTTCGCAACCCGTCGTGGAAGCGCCCGACCTGGGAAGATGTCCAGCTTGCTCGACGAATCTTCGATCGCGCCCGCGACGCGTGACCCGTTCCGCGATCGGCGCCCTCCGTACGCGGAGGACGCCGAGCAGGCGGTGATCTCGGCGATGATGATGGATCGCAACGCCATCGTGCGTGCGATCGAATTCGTCGACGACACCATGTTCTACCGCGAGGCGCACCGGCGCCTCTTTCGTGCCATCCTCTCCCTCAATGAGCGTGGCTCGGTCGTCGACGTCCTCACCCTCGCCAATGAACTCGCCCTCCGCGGGGAGCTGGACGCGAGCGGCGGCAAGGACTACCTCACCCAACTCGTCGACGTCGTCCCCACGTCGGCGAACGTCGAGTACCACGCCAAGATCATCCGCGAAAAGGCGCTCGTCCGGCGACTCATCGAGACGTCGACCGAGATCATCACGTCGGCCTACGAAGGGAAGTCCACCTCGCACGACCTCCTCGACGTCGCCGAGCAGCGGATCTTCCAGATCAACCAGTCGCGCAAGTCGGAAGGGTTCCATCGCATCAAGGAACTCCTCTGGCAGGCCATGGAGAAGATCGAGGAGCTGAGCCGGCACGGAGAGAGCGTTACCGGCGTCCCCTCCGGCTTCGACGACCTCGACAAGCTCACGTTAGGCTTTCAGCCGTCCGAGCTCATCATCGTCGCTGCGCGCCCCTCGATGGGAAAGACGGCCTTCGTCCTCAACGTGGCCCAGAACGCCGCCTACTACGGCAAGAAGGCGGTCGCGCTCTTCTCCCTCGAAATGGCCAAGGAGCAGCTGGTGACCCGCATGCTGGCGGCCGAGGGATGGGTCGACGCCCAGAAGCTGCGCAGCGGCAAGCTCACCGACGACGGTTTCCGTAACCTCGCCAAAGCCTCCGGCATCCTCGGCACGCTCCCGATCTGGATCGACGACACGCCGGGGCTCTCGGTGCTGGAGATCCGGTCGCGTTCCCGCCGCCTCAAAGCGGAGAACAACATCGGGATGATCATCATCGACTACTTGCAGCTGATCCAGGGTCCCGCCGACTCGGAGAGCCGCCAGCAGGAAGTCAGCTACATCTCGCGCTCGCTCAAGATCCTCGCGCGCGAACTCGAGGTCCCCGTCATCTGCCTGTCGCAGCTGTCGCGCGGCCCCGAACAGCGCACCGGCGAGAACAAGCGCCCCCAGCTCTCCGACCTCCGCGAGTCGGGGGCGATCGAGCAGGACGCCGACGTCGTGATGTTCCTCTATCGCCCCGAGTACTACGAAGGGGCGCACGACGAGCGCGGCGAGCCGCGTCGCCTGGCCGACGGCACGCCCCTCGACGGCCTCGCCGAAGTCATCATCGGCAAGCAGCGCAACGGCCCCACCGATACCGTGCGCATGTTCTTCCACAAGAAGTACACGCGCTTCGACAACTACTCGCCGCGCAAGGAGTGACGGCGCTGCGCAACAAGACCGTCTATCGATGCACCGAGTGCGGCGCCGAGCACCCGAAATGGGCGGGGCGCTGCGATGCGTGCGGCGAGGGGAACACGCTGGCCGAGGAAGTGGCGGCGCGCGCGCCCAAGGCGGCGGGACGGACGCGCCCTCCCGCCAGCGTCGAGGGGACGGCCAGCGCCCCCGTGCGCCTGCGCGACGTGCGCTCGGCGCGCACGGCGCGGCTCTCGTCCGGCATCAGCGAGTTGGATTTCGTCCTCGGGGGTGGCATCGTCCCCGGGTCGATGGTCCTCGTGGGCGGCGAGCCGGGGATCGGGAAGTCGACGCTCCTGTTGCAGGTGGCGGCCTCGCTCACCGCCGCCGGGACCGAGGTGCTCTATGTCTCGGGCGAGGAATCGCCGCTGCAGGTCAAGCTCCGCGCCGAACGGCTGGGCCAGGCCGACGCGGTGCAGCTCCTGTGCGAGACCTCCCTCGAGCAGATTCTCGACGTTGCGACCACCAGCCGCCCAGCCGTGATGGTCGTCGATTCCATCCAGACGACGGCGACCGAGGAACTTGAAGGGGCCCCGGGAAACGTGGGACAGGTGCGGGAGTGTGCCGCGCGACTCATGCGCTTCGCCAAGTCGTCGGGGGCGACGGTCATCGTCGTGGGGCACGTGACCAAGGGGGGCGGGATCGCCGGCCCCAAGACGCTCGAGCACATCGTCGACACCGTCCTCTACTTCGAGGGCGAGGGAACGGGCGATCACCGGATCCTGCGCGCCACCAAGAACCGCTTCGGCTCGGTGGACGAGATCGGCGTCTTCCGGATGACCGAGGATGGGCTGATCGGGGTGGGGAACCCCTCGGCACTCTTCCTCGGCGATCGCGAGGGGCGCGCGTCGGGAAGCGCAATCACCGCCCTGCTCGAGGGGACGCGCCCCGTACTGGTGGAGGTACAGGCGCTGGCCGCCAAGGCCGGGTTCGGGACGCCGCAGCGCGTCGCCACCGGCTTCGATGGGCGACGGCTCGCGTTGCTCCTGGCGGTTCTCGACAAGCGCGCCGGGCTCTCGTTTGCTCCGCTCGACGTCTTCCTCAACGTGGTCGGCGGGCTGCGGATGCAGGAACCGGCCGGCGACCTGGCCGTGGCCGCCGCGCTCGCCTCGAGTGTCTTCGACCAGGCGCTCCCGTCGGACGCGGTCTTCATCGGGGAAGTGGGGCTCGGTGGCGAGATCCGTCCCGTGACGCAGTCGGAGCGCCGGTTGGCCGAGGCGGCGCAACTCGGCTTCCGGACGGTGTATCTCTCCGAACGCGGCGTCCCGCGCCGCACCCCAGACGGGCTGCGCGCGGTCGGGGTCGGCTCGTTAGGCGCCCTCTTCAAGAGCCTGTTCCGCTGATGCACGGCAACGCCGGGGACGAGGGCCGCGCGTCAGGCCACGCGCCAGATGACGCGCACCCCACGCGCGACGCCCACGACGGGCACGCCGTCGAGCGCGCCCCCGGGCACCTCCCGCGCCAGACCACGCCCCCGGACCTGCGCCCCGACGCCGCCGTCCGTCGGGACGTCGGTGTGATCATCGTCGCCGCGGGGAGCGGAAGTCGTACGGGGAGCACGGAACTCAAGCAGTTCCGTTGGGTTGCCGGCAAGCCGATGCTCTTGCACAGCATCCAGGCGTTTCACCGGCGCGCCGACGTGGCGCAGGTCGTGGCCGTCCTCCCGCGCTCCGTCGCCGGCGACCCGCCGCCGTGGATCTTCCAGTGCGACGTCGATCGTCTCCTCGTCTCGGTGGGTGGGCGCGAACGCGGCGACAGCGTCTGGAGCGGGATCGAGGACCTCGACGACGAGGTGGAGATCGTCGTCGTGCACGACGCGGCGCGCCCCCTCGTGAGCGATGCCACCATCGACGCCGTCATCCGCCAGGCGCGCTCGGGAACGGGGGCGATCGCGGCGCTCCCGGTGGTCGACACCCTCAAGGAAGTCGACGACGCCGGGCGCATCGTGCGCACCGTGGACCGAGCCAAACTGTGGCGTGCGCAAACGCCGCAGGCCTTCCCGCGTGACATGCTCGAGCGTGCGCACCTCGAGGCGCGGCGCGCCGGGATCAACGCCACCGACGATGCCGCCCTGTGCGAGCGACTCGGACTCCCGGTCGTCGTCGTGCGGGGAAGCGAGCGGGCGATGAAGGTGACCGAGGAAGGCGACTTCGCCCGCGCCGACGCCATCGCCCAGCTCCCGGAATGACCACCGCCGCCCTGTCCGTCCCGTTCTGGTCGCCCCCCGAGGTCGACGCAGCGCTGCGGCTCACGATCGACCACCTCCAGAATCGCGGCGTCCTCGCCTATCCCACGGAGACGGTGTACGGATTCGGGACCGCGGTCGATCACGACGCCGTCGAGACGCTCGTGCGACTCAAGCAGCGCCCTCCGGCCAAGCCCTTCCTCCTCCTCATCGCCGGCAGCGACATGCTGGGGCGCCTCGACCTCGCCCTCTCCCGCGAGGCGGCACGGCTGGCCGCCCGCCACTGGCCGGGACCGCTCACTCTCGTGCTCAACGGGGGGGAGCGTCGCGTCCCCCCGCGCCTGCGTGGCCCCGAAGGGGGCGTCGCCGTGCGCTGGACGTCGCACGACGGGCTGCAACGCCTCCTGCGCGCCTACGGCGACCCGATCACTTCGACCAGCGCCAATCGCCCCCGCCAACCTCCCGCCATGACCGCGGGCGAGATCGTGCAGCAGTGGCAACCCGAGATCGCGCGCGGCGTGATCCGCGTCCTCGACGGCGGTCGCCTCGTCCCGTCGCACCCATCCACGGTGGTCGATTGCACCGGGCGACGTCCTCGCGTCATTCGTCCCGGCGCAATTCCCTCCGCCGTGCTGCGCGAGAGCGTCCCCGACCTCGTCGGCGAGTTCTAGCCCCTCCGGTCCTCACGCTGCACAGGTGGGCGGGGATGAGTAGCTTTGACTGGTACGTCTGCCGAGCCACCCGTTCCATCTCGGTCTCGCACCCGTCATCGTGAAAATCCTCTTCGTCTGCACCGGCAACACCTGTCGCTCACCGATCGCCGAGGCCATCGCCCGGCGGGAGGCGATCGAGCGCGGTCGTGAGGACGTCGAGGTCGGAAGCGCGGGAACGAGCGCTTGGGACGGCGCTCCCGCGTCTGACGGCTCGCTCCTGGTCGCCCTCGAACGCCACCTGGATCTCGGCGGACACTCGGCGCGGCAGCTGACCCCCGAGTTGGTGGAGTGGGCCGACCTGGTGCTCACCATGGGCCCCCACCACCTGGAACGGGTCATGGCGTTAGGCGGCGAGGGGAAGGCGCACGTCGTTACCACGTTCGCTCGGGGGCGCGGCGATCCGTCGGGAGTGGCCGATCCCTTCGGTGGCGACCTGGACATGTATCGCGCCACCTTCGACGAGCTGCAACAGGAGATTCGGCGCGTCTTCGACGCCCTCGCGGCCGAGCACGCGTGACCGATCGCCTCCCCGGGAGGCTGGTCCTCCTCGGGCACCCGGTCGCGCACTCGCTCTCCCCCGCATTCCAGAACGCGGCGCTCCGGCACGCCGGCATTCCACTCACGTACCAGGTGCTCGACGTCGCTCCCGACTCCCTGACCGACGTTCTCCAGGGCCTCCGGGAGCAGCACGCGGCGGGGAACGTTACCATCCCACACAAGGAAGCGGTCGCGCTCGCCTGTGGCGAACTGACGCCACTCGCCCAGCGCGCCGCCGCCGTGAACACCTTCTGGACCCGTGACGACGGGACCCTCGTCGGTGACAATACCGATGTCGCCGGTTTCGAGGCGCTGGCCGACGCTCTCGGGGTCGTGCGCGAGCGGTGCGCCGTCGCCTGCTTCGGGAGCGGTGGCGCGGCCTCGGCGGTATGCGCGGCCGTTGAGCGATGGCCGGGTGCCGTGGTGACGCTGACTGCGCGCTCGCTGCCCCGCGCCCGTCTCCTCGCGCAGCGATTCGAGGCGAGTGTGCGGGTGGCGGAGAGCCCGCGCGAGGCGTTGGCCGGCGCGAATCTCGTCGTGAACGCCACGCCGATCGGCTTGCGCGACGACTCGCTCCCTGTCGCGATATCCGACCTCCCGCGTGACGCCCGCGTGATGGACCTGGTTTATCGTCCCGGTGAGACGCGCTGGGTTCGCGCGGCCCGGGAGGCGGGGCACGTCGCTGGTGATGGGCGCGAGATGCTCCTGCATCAGGGGGCGGCCGCGTTCGTGCGGTGGTTTCACCGTCCCCCCGATCTCGGCATCATGCGAAGGGCGCTGGAGGCGGCGGCCGCATAGCCGCCAACTTCCTGCTTTCGGGGAGGGTGTGGAGGCATGTCCGACTGGTGGCGAGCAGGATCCTCCGCCGTGCGCGAGCACCTGGAAGCGCTGCTCCTCCCTCGCGTATGCCTTGCCTGCGACGGGGTGCTTCGGCCGGGGTGCGAGCGCATGGTCTGCGATGTGTGCTGGAACCGGGTGCCCGAGCTTCCTCGTCCTCGATGCGAACGCTGTGGCCACCCGGCGGGGAGCGGTGAGTCCTGTCGCTGGTGTCCGCTGCTGCCTGACTACGTTCGCGCCGTCCGCTCGTGGTGCTGGGTTCCGGGCGGGGTGGCCGAACGGCTGGTGCACGCCCTCAAGTACGAGGGGTGGCACGAACTCGCACCGGAACTCGCCGAGCGGATGGCTCGTCTCGATTGGCCGGCCGACGTGCGCGACGAGCGGTCGGCACTCGTGCCGGTTCCGCTCGCTGCCGAGCGGATGCGGACGCGCGGCTTCAACCAGAGTGCGAAACTGGCCGACGCGCTGGCACCACATCTTGGTGTTCCGGTGTGGCACGATGTCATCGAACGCCCGAGGGCTACGCCCTCCCAAACGCGATTGACACCGGAACAGCGTTTGCACAACGTTGCCGACGCTTTCCGGGTCGTCGAGGGGGCGCCGTCGATATTGCGCGGCGCCCATGTCATCTTGGTCGATGATGTCGTTACGACCGCCGCGACCCTGAACGAGTGCGCCGCCACGTTGTGGGACGCTGGGGCGCGGATCATCAGCTACGTCACCTTCGGCCGGGCCCGCGCAGCGGGCGACGCGCCGCTATCGCGAGGATGAGCGCACCATGGCAATTCGGGTTGGCATCAACGGGTTCGGGCGCATCGGGCGCCAGGTCATTCGTGCGGCCAAGGAGCACGGGGCCGCGATCGATTTCGTCGCCGTGAACGACCTCACCGACACCAAGACGCTGGCGCACCTCTTTACCTACGATTCGGTCCACCGGACGTACAAGGGGACCGTGACGTCCACCGACGACTCGATCACGATCGACGGCGATACGATCAAGGTCTTCGCCCAGAAGGATCCGGCGGCGCTCCCCTGGAAGGACCTCGGCGTCGACATCGTGCTCGAGTCGACCGGGCGCTTCACGAACGCCCCCGATGCCCGCAAGCACATCGAAGGGGGGGCGAAGAAGGTGATCATCTCGGCGCCGGCCAAGGGCGAGGACATCACCGTCGTCATGGGCGTCAACAACCAGAAGTACGATCCCGCCTCGCACCACATCATCTCCAACGCGTCGTGCACCACCAACTGCCTGGTGCCGATGGTGAAAGTCATTCGGGACTCGTTCGGCTTCAAGCACGGGTCGATGGTGACGATCCACTCCTACACCAACGACCAGAACATCCTCGACCTGCCGCACAAGGACCTGCGTCGCGCCCGCGCCGCGGCACTGTCGATCATTCCCACCACCACCGGCGCCGCCAAGGCCACGTCGCTCGTGATCCCGGAAGTGAAGGGAAAGATCGACGGGATCGCCATCCGCGTTCCGACCCCCGACGTCTCACTCACCGAACTGACGGTCGAGGTCGACCGCGCCGTGACGATCGCCGAGGTCAATGCCGCCCTCCAGGCGGCGTCGCAGGGAGCGTTGAAGGGGATCATGGCCTACACCGAGGTCGAACTCGTCTCATCAGACTACATCGGCAATCCGCATTCGTGCATCATCGACGCCAAGAACACCAACGTCATCGATGGCACGATGGTGAAGATTTCCGGGTGGTACGACAACGAGTGGGGCTACGCCAGCCGCTGCGTGGACCTGATCCAGTACGTCGGTTCGAAGCTGTAAGCGTCCTCATGAACAAGAAGACCATCCGCGACCTCGGCGACGCCGAGCTGCGCGGCCACCGGGCGCTGGTGCGCGTCGACTTCAACGTTCCGCTCGACGAGGCAGGGAACGTGACCGACGACACCCGCATCGTCGCCGCCCTCCCTACGCTCGAATACCTGGCCGGGCGCGGGGCCCGGGTCGTGTTGCTGTCGCACCTCGGGCGTCCGAAGGGAGGGCCCGATCCGAAGTACTCGCTCTCCCCGGCCGCCCGGCGCCTCGCCGAGCTCACGAAGCATCCGGTGACGTTTCACGGCTCCTCGGCCGACGAGGCGGCGGTCGCCGCCACCCGCGCGTTAGGCGACGGTGACATCCTCCTCCTCGAGAACACCCGCTTTCACGCGGGCGAGGAGAAGAACGATGAGGCGCTGAGCCGTGCCTTCGCCGCGTTAGGCGACGTGTACGTCAACGATGCCTTCGGGTCGGCGCATCGTGCCCACGCCTCCACCGCCGGGGTGGCCGCCTTCCTCAAGCCGGCGGTGGCCGGCTTCCTCATGGAGCGCGAACTCGACTACCTCGGCAAGGCGATCGCCGAGCCGCGGCGCCCCTTCATCGCCATCCTCGGTGGTGCTAAGGTTTCGGGGAAGATCGACGTGATCGAAGCCCTCCTCCCAAAGGTCGATGGCCTTCTGATCGGCGGGGCGATGGCATGCACCTTCTTCAAGGCGATGGGGCTCGAGACCGGGAAGTCGCTGGTCGAGGCCGATCGCATCGGGCTCGCCGAGTCGCTGCTCGAACGTGCGGGCTACCGGCTCACCCTTCCGCATGACGCGGTCGTCTCCTCGTCGATGGACGATGGCAGCGCCGCCCACGCGACCAAGCGCGACGCGATCCCCGCCGACGAGGCGATGTTCGACATCGGCCCCGACACCACGCGCTCCTACGCGCGGGCCATCGCCTCGGCCAAGACGGTCTTGTGGAACGGGCCAATGGGCGTCTTCGAAAAGCCCCCGTTCAACGAGGGGACGTTG
>DAIESF010000129.1 GCA_027346425.1 Gemmatimonadota bacterium
TGATGTGCCAGGCCATGCGCGCGATGGTGCGGTCGTCCGCGTCCACCGCCTGACCTAACGAGGCATCGGTGAGGCGGTCGAGGCACTTCTGGGTCGCGTCGGCCTCATAGCCCCAGGTCGCGGCGAATTCGTCGAGGGTGTGGTACATGGCAGGAATCCTTGCAGAGCGTGAGGTGACCGGACGGCGCCTGAACATTCCCCTGTCCCCTCCTCAGCGCAATCGTTCCGTCCCCTCCTCACGACAATTTTTGCCGTTCCGCTCGCCACGGCTGGGTCATCCGACCCATTCGCTCCCCTCCCGGGCGGCGAAACTTCCCTGTACCACGGCACGTAGGCCGTGACATGACAGTCCGTGCATCACATACATCGTTAGGGAGAGTTGCCATGCGCCCGCGCCACATCCTGTTTGCCATCGCGATGGCCGCCGCCATGCTCGGCGTCGTTGCCACGCCGGCCCACGCCCAGCACGAACGCTCCGTCACGTCGCGCAATACGCGTGTCGTCGCCACCTACCGCTTCGACATGGCCCACCGGGGCGTCTTCCCGTCCATCGTCACCGTCGCCGACTCGGCCGGCATGCTCATCGCCAGCGCCAAGCTCCCTGGCGAGCGGGTGGCTCGCGAGATGACGGTCACGATCCTCGACTCGGACGTGGTCCTGCAGGGCGAGACGCCGAACGGAGTCCTGACCCTCGTCCTCAACAGGCAGAACGAGGGCGGGCAGACCCCGCTCACCTCCGGGCATTGGTCGCTTGGCACGGCCGAGGGGAAACTGAAGGGGCGCGCGCGCAGCTGATCGCACGGCCGACCGGCACGCTCGTCACGAAGGCGCTGCCGCACCCGAATCGGGTGCGGCCGCGCTGCGTTTGGAGGGGAGCGAGGGCTATCGAGTCGGAGTGCGTGACGCCGGTCGGTGTGGTGCTTGGGAGGTGCAAAGAGGTTGTCGCCCCCGCAGCGTCGTCCTGTCGCATCGCGTAGCGGGAGTGCAGCTTGTTCCCGCCGGGACGACACCCCTGTCACCCCCGGCGCCGACTCCTCGCGACGCACTCCGCGCATGTCACACCCCCGCCGCCCGTTCGCCCTGCTGGCGCTCCTTGCCTTCGCGCTCGCCCCGCTCGCCAGCGCCCACGCCCAGGATCTCTCCTTCGAGTCGATGCGCTGGCGCCAGATCGGCCCCACCCGCGCCGGCCGGGCACGCGCCCTCTCCGGGGTCCCGACCCAGCCTAACGTCTTCTACGCCGGCTTCGACAACGGTGGCGTGTGGCGCTCGACCGATTACGGGGCCAACTGGTTCCCGATCTTCGACGACCAGTCGACGGGGTCCATCGGCGCCATCGCCGTCGCCCCCTCGAACCCGAACGTGATCTACGTCGGGAGCGGGGCGGGGATCATTCGCCCCGACCTCGCCACCGGCGACGGGATGTACAAGTCGACCGATGCCGGCAAGACGTGGACACACCTCGGACTCCGCGAGAGCCAGATGATCGCCGCCGTCGCGGTCGATCCCCGCAACGAGGACCGCCTCTTCGTGGCGGTGCTCGGCCACCCCTACGCGCCAAATGCCGAGCGCGGCGTCTTTCGCTCGACCGACGGGGGGCGCTCCTTCCAGCGGGCCCTCTTCAAGGACGAGTACACGAGCGCCAACGAGGTGGTGATCGACCCCAGCGACCCCAACACCGTCTACGCGACGCTCTGGCAGCAGCAGCAGAGCTTCATCGAAGGGCAGGGGTTCGGCGACGCCGGAATGGGGATCATCAAGTCGACAGACGGCGGAACGACGTGGACGCAGCTTGCCAACGGGCTCCCGCCGATCCTGCAGGCGAACATCGCCATCGCGCCGAGTGCGCCGAACATCTTGTATGCCGTGGTGGCCCCCGGGCAGGGGGCGATCGGCTTCTACAAGTCGGTTGACGGCGGGGCGCATTGGTACCAGCCGGTCCATGGCCCATCGCACGACATGCCTAACGCCAAGCAGGACATGCGCCCGCTGGCGCGCATCGGCGGCGGCGATCTCCCGACTCTGGCGGTCGACCCCAAGGATGCCGACGTGGTGTACAGCGCCTCGGTGGTGATGTGGCGCACCGAGGACAGCGGGCTCACCTGGTCGGCAGTGCGCGGGGCCCCGGGCGGCGACGACTACCAGAAGATCTGGGTCAACCCGGTCGACACGAGGATCCTCCTCGCGGTCGCCGACCAGGGGGCGGTGGTCTCGGCCAACCGCGGGGTGTCGTGGAGCAACTGGTACAACCAGAACACGGCGGCGATGTACCACGTCACCACCGACTTCGCCTTCCCGTATCGCGTCTGCTCGGGGCAGCAGGACTCCGGGTCGGCGTGCGTCGACAGTCGCTCCGACGACGGACGGATCACGTTTCACGATTGGCACCCCGTCAACATCCAGGAATACGGAATGGCGGCGCCGGATCCCAAGGACCCGGACATGGTCTTCGGGAGCCAACGCTCCGGGGTATCGCGCTATGACCGGCGAAGCGGGCAGACGACACAGGTCGGCCCCGACATGACGGCGAAACTCCCGGGCGGCGGGGCGATGAACCGCAACGTGCGCACGATGCCGCTGCACTTCTCGCCGGTCGACAACCACACGATGTACTACGTGTCCAACGTCGTCTGGAAGAGCACCGACAAGGCGCACAGCTGGTCGCGCATCTCCCCCGACCTCACGCGGCAGGCGTGGGAGGTCCCGGCGAACGCCGGGAAGTACGCGAGCACGGTAAAACCGGCGCCCATGGGGAGCATCACCGCGCTCTCGCCGTCACCCCGCTCACTTTCCGTCCTCTGGTCGGGGAGCGACGATGGAGCGATCCAGGTGACGACCAACGGCGGGACGACGTGGAGCAACGTCACGCCGAGCTCCATCAAGCCGTGGACGCGCATCTTCAACATCGAGGCTGGGCACTTCGACACGCGCACCGCCTACGCCGCGGCCAACACGTTGCGGCTGGACGATATGAACCCGCACTTCTACCGCACGCACGACGGCGGCAAGACGTGGACGGAGATCAACACCGGGATTGCCGGTGGCGCGGTAGCCAACTCGATCCGTGAGGATCCGCGGCAGCCGGGACTGCTGTACGCGGCCACCGAGCTGCAGGTGTGGGTCTCCTTCGACGATGGCGACCACTGGCAGTCGCTCAAGAACGGGATGCCCCCCATCTCCGTGCGCGACCTGGCAATCAAGGACGACTCGACCTGTCACTGTGCCGATCTCATTGCCGGGACCCACGGGCGCGGCTTCTGGATCCTGGATAACGTGACCCCGTTGCGTCAGGCGGCGGCAGCGCGGGCCGCGCTCTCGTCAGGCAGGCCGTACCTCTTCAAGCCGGCCCCCGCGGTGCGCGTCCGCTTCGCCACCAACGATCCGACGCCATGGCCCCCTGAACTCCCGGCGGGGGACAACCCGATGCCGGGGGGAATCATCGACTACTACCTGCCGAGCGACGCCAATGGGGCGGTGACGCTCGAGGTGGTGGATGCACGCGGTCGGGTGGTGCGCAGCTACTCCAGCACCGAGCCGGTCTTCGACCCCGATCCGGGGAAGGACATGGCGGCGTACGACAAGGTCTGCCAGAAGAACCCCTCGGCGGCCTACTGCGGGCTCCCGCTGTACTGGCCGGCGCCGCAGGTGATCCTGTCGCCCAAGGCGGGGATGCATCGCTTCAGCTGGGATCTCCGCTTCGACCCCGTGTCGCCGCAGGACCTGATCCCCGCCGGCGACGAGGAGGCGACCGGTGCCGTCCCGGGACGCACGTATCCGACGTACAACACGCCGTGGGTCCCCCCCGGCAGCTACACGGTCAGGCTCACGGTGAACGGGACGGCATACACGCAACCGATCGTCGTGAGGCTCGACCCGCGGGTCAGGATTTCAGGGGGCGCGCTGGCGCAGCTCAACGCGCTGAGCGTGGAGATGCACGACGGCGCCGTGGCCGCGCACAAGGCATTCAACGAGGCGCGCGAGCTGGCCAAGTCAGTCGCCGGGCTTTCCGGAAGCGAGGCCGAGTCGATCAAGGGCGAGCTCGAGCAGCTCGCTCCGTCGGGGACCCAGCGCAACGCGCGTTTCTTCCGCCGTCGTGGCGGGCAACCGGTGGCGCCGTCGCTGGAGGCGGTGAGTAACACGCTGCAGGGGGCGGGGATGGCAATGCAGGGTGCCGAGTCGGCACCGACGTCGGTGCAAGTGGCGGCGTGCGCGGCGGCACGGGCACAGTACCAGTCGGTGATGACCAAGTGGCGGGCGGTCCAGCAGGCGGCGCAGCGCCTGGCGAGTGGCAAGCGCTGACGGATGACACACCTCGCGCCCCACCCGTGGCGGTACGCCGCCTTGTACTTCCCGATGGGGCTGATGATCGGCTATCCGAGCGTCGCACTGGGCTATTTGTCGTCGCGCGCCGGGCTCCCGGTATCGGCTGCAGCTGCAATGGTCGGGTCGGCCTTCTTCGCCCACGCCTTCAAGTTCCTGTGGGCGCCGCTGGCCGACTACTCGCTGTCGCGGAAGGCATGGTACCGCATCGCGATTGCCGTGATGTGCGTGGTGATCGTGGCGCTCACCGTCACGCCGATGCACGAGTCCACCATTCCGTTGCTTTCGATGATCGTGTTGGGTGGCAACCTCGCCGGGACCTTCGTCGCCTTCGCCACCGAGGGGTTGATGGCGCACAACGCGGGGCCCGGTGGGCGCGGCCGGGCGAGCGGGTGGTTCCAGAGCGGCAACCAGTTCGGGCAGACGGCGGGCGGGGGGCTCGGGCTCTGGTTCACCAAGCACCTCCCGGAGCTATGGATGGCGGGTGTCGCGCTGGCGGTGATCCTGGTCGCCTGCTCGCTTGCCCTGTCGGGACTCGAGGAGCCGCCGGTCACGCACCGGGGGGCGAGCGTGGGCGACCGCGCGCGCGACGCGTGGCGCGAGCTCGCCGCCGTGCTCCGTTCACGCGCCGGGCGCATCGGGCTCCTCCTCTGCATCCTTCCCATCGGGACCGGGTCGGCGCAGTTCCTCTTCGGGTCGCTCGGCCCCGAATGGCACGCCTCGTCCGATGCCGTTTCATTCGCGTTAGGCATCGGCGGGGGGATCGCGATCGTCGCCGGGTGCATGACCGGGGGGCTCCTGGCCTCGCGCATGCCGACGGCGCGCGCCTACGCCACCGCCTGCGCCATCTCGGCCTGCGCCGCCCTCCTCCTGGTCGCCTCGCCGCGGAACACGCTGGGCTACACGGCGAGCACCCTCACCTACACCTTCGCCCTCGGCCTCTGCTCGACGACGCTGACCGGGATGGTGCTCGACGTGATCGGGACGCGCGCCGCGGCGACCAAGATCAACGTCTTCTTCGCCATGAACACGATGTTCGGGCTGGCGATGCTGCGCGCCGACGGCGTGGCGCACGATCGCTGGGGGACGAACGGGATGCTGTGGTTCGAGTTCCTGTTGAGCGCGGCATGCCTGGCGTTGTTCGTGGTGCTGGTGCGCCGGATTCGCGGCACACCAGCAGCCGAGACGTCGCCTACGGCGTGAGCTTCCGCAGCTCCAGCCGCGTGGGGC
>DAIESF010000424.1 GCA_027346425.1 Gemmatimonadota bacterium
CCTTGCCGCCCGTGTGCGTCCTCGCCAGCCGCAACGCCAGCTCGTTGCCCTCGCTCCCGGAATTGACGAGGAAGACGTGTGTCAGGTGCGGCGGCGCCTTGGCCAGCAGCGCCTCGGCGAACTCGACCTGCGCGGGGTGCAGGTAACGCGTGTTCGAGTTCATCCGCGCCAGCTGGTCGCAGGCCACGTCGCGCAGGCGCGGGTGGGCGTGCCCCACGTGCGGGACGTTGTTGTAGCCGTCCAGGTGGGTGCGCCCCCACTGGTCGAAGAGGTAGTGCTTCCACCCCCGCACGAAGAGGCACGGATCGCGATAGCTGAGCTTGAGGTTGGAGGCGAAGTGGGCGCGCCGCTCCGCCAGGAGCGACGGCATGTCGATGGGGCGATGCTCGACACGCGCATCGGGGAGGTTGAGGAGCGCCGCCGGATTCGGGCAGACGGCGCGCCAGAACGGCGCGTCGTCCGGGTCGGCGACGCCGGGCCAGTCGCCTTCCATGCCGTCGGTGAGCATCGCCAGCTGCAAATGCAGGTGCGGGTCCCATCCGCCGTTCTCGGCCAGCGCTCCCAGTTCGCTGAAGCGCTCACCCCGAGCGACCGACTGCCCCACGGGGAGCGCGTCGACGGTCGCGCGTGAGAGATGGCCGTACAACGTCCAGAACGGATCGCCCGCCGGCGTCGCGTGCCGCAACACCACCATGCCGCCATAGTCGAGCGTGGCGTCGCGGTACTCGACGACATCCACCACACCGTCATGCGGTGCGTGCACCGGGGTCCCCGCCGGGAGGAAGACGTCGATGGCGATGTGGACGCTGCGGCGATCGGCGGCGGGGTGCGCCCCCTTCCGGAAGGCGGGGGCCGTGTAGACGGCGCGCGGCTCGGCGTAGCCGCCCACCCACTCGGTGCCCACGCCGGCGGCGGCACCTAACGCCGCCGCCTCGGCGCCGCTCATGGCGAGCGGGTCGCGCGGGACGGTGGACGAGGTAATGGCAAGCGACCCGACGGGGAGTGAGCCGAGGTCGCGACCCATGATCGGCGCGAAGCGGCCGCGCTGGCGGTCGAGCCAGGCGACGACGCGCCCCGCCGCATCGCTGGCGGGAAGGCCGCAGGCCGCACGCAGACGTGCGCGCACCGTCGCTTCGGCGATTCCCCGCGCACGCTCGAGGAAGCGCCAGGCCGGCGCCTCGGAGATCACGACGTAGAAATCGCCGGGGCGCTCACGTTGCATCTGCGCCGAGTTGGTGACGCTCACCGCCAGCCGCATCAGGAGGAGCGGCCAGATGAGGTCGAGCTGTGCGCCGCTGAGCGGCGTCACGCGATGAAAGGCGGCGACGAACTCGGCGAGGGCTCGCTCGGGCTGCGGGTGGTCGAGGACGAGGTACGCTCCGGTAATGGCGATTTCGGCGACCGCGGGGCCGAGCACCAGGTCGCCGAAGTCGATGATGCCGGAGACGACGGGAGAGTCGTGCTCGTCGCGGGAGACGAGGATGTTGCAGTCGTTGATGTCGTTGTGGATGGGGGCGACCGGCTCGGCGAGAAGGGCGGGCTTGAGCGCCGCATAACGAGTAAGGATCCCGTCGATGATGGCGCGCCGGGCCGGGTCGGCAATCTCTTGCACATGGTCGGCGATCCAGTCACCCCGGCGCAGGTCCCACTTGAAGTCGCGGGCGAGCCCGGCGTGTGAGAATTCCCGGAGGGCGCGATCGAGGCGGGCGACGGTATCGCCCAGGCTGGCACTGAGCGGGAGTGAGTGCGGGCGAAAGCGCTGGTACTCGACCCCGTCGAGCGACGTCAGCAACCACAGGATACGGGGTTTGCCGGTGGCATCTGCGCGCACGCACGAGAGCGCCCCGTCGCGCGTGGGGATCACCGCGGGAACCGGGACGGATGCGTCTCGGGAGCGGATATGCGCGTGCGCCGCGGTGAGGAGGTCGACGAACGCTGCGTCGCAGCCGGCGCGCATGACCTTGAGGATGTACCGCCGGCCGTCGGAATCGGTGGCGCGCAGGTTGAGGTCGTACTCGCCGGCGAGGGGCTCGAGGATGGCGTCGATCCCCCACGCGTCGGCGAGGGCGGCGGTCCAGTGCTGCAGGGGCGTGCTCACGTTGGATGGTGGTCGCGGTTGCGATGGGAGTACAGATGTCGCGCGGGTTGGGGCGCGGGACGGGGCGCGAGCAGGCGCGCGGCTATGGCTTGTACGCCACGCAATCGATCTCCACGCGCAATCCCTCGCGGGGGAGCGCCGCGACCTGCACCGTCGTGCGCGCCGGACGGTGGTCGCCGAACATGCGCGCGTACACGGCGTTCATCTCCTTGAACTCCTTCATGTCGACGAGAAAGACGCCGCAGCGCAGCACGTGCTGCAGGTCGGAGCCGGCAGCCTGGAGGATCGCCTGCAGGTTCTTCAGGCACTGCTCGGTCTGTGCCGTGGCGTCGGGGCCGGCGAGCTGCCCGGTGGCGGGGTCGACGGCTCCCTGTCCGGAGACGAAGATGAGGCGCTCGAAGCCCATCCCGGGCGAGTAGGGGCCGACGGGGGAGGGGAGGTTGGGGGCGAGAACGGGGTGATGTGACATGTGCGCGTGGACGAAGGGGAGTCGTGCCGATATCCTGATATCCTCGCACGACGTCGGCGCGGCCACAACCGCGGCGTGCGTTCCCCCTCCTCCACGTCGGACGCCATGCCAGTCGACAAGAAAGCCCTGATCCGCCAGTACAAGGAGACGCCACGCACGGTGGGCGTGGCGGTCGCGCGCAACAAGGCGAACGGAAAGCTCTTCCTCTTCGCCGGGGTCGATATTCCCGCACTGGTCAACCGCCACCGGGCGCAACTCAAGCTCGGGGCGCACCCAAACCGTGAGTTGCAGGCGGATTGGAAGGCGTTGGGCGCCGACCAGTTCGAGTTCGAGATCGTCGACACGCTCTCGGCGCCGGATACGCCCGACTTCGATCCGAGAGCGGACCTGGCCGCGCTGGAGTCGCTCTGGCAGGAGAAGCTCGTTCCGTGGGAGCCGGCGGGATACAATCGTCCGCCCAAGGCCAAGGGATAGACGCGGACGGGCGGTCACGGGCCCGGGTCTTGCTATACCTCCCACCGTTGGACAAGCTATCGATTACCAAGGCCCAGTGGGGGAGGGTACGATGAGGAGTTCGTGGCTGGCTCTGGTGGTGGGGACGGCCGGAATCCTGGCGGCGTGTGACGACAAGACCACGCTGTCCGGACCATCGACCATCGGGATGTCGGTGTCGGTGTCACCGCGGCTCGACACCATTTTCGCGACCGACACCGCCGCGCCGGGCGACACGGTGCGCCTCACGGCGCGGGTCCGCTCGAGCGTTACGGGAGGCGACGTCACCGGGTTCGCGATTGCCTGGTCGTCTTCCGACGCCAACGTCGCCACGGTCGACGCGAGTGGGCTCGTGCGTGCCCGCGGACATGGCAACGCCACCATCTCGGCAGATCTTGCCGGGAAGGAGCAGGCGAAGGCGAGCATCGTCGTCGCGCAGCGAACGCAGAGCATCTCCGTGACGCCCGCCGCGACGTCCATCTTCGTGGATGATCCGATCGTCGTGGGAGACACCGTGCGGCTTCGCGGGGTGGCGCTCGACCGGGATGGCGTGGTGGTGACCGGCACCACCATCACTTGGCGATCGTCGGCGACCGGCATCGCGGCGGTGGACGCTGCTGGACTGGTCCGCGCGCTGGCGCTTGGATCGGCGACGATCACGGCGACCGGGGCCGGCGTATCGGGGACGGCGACGATCCAGGTAAAGACGCTGGTCAAGTCGGTGGCGGTGGCCTCCCCAGTGACGCAGGCGCTCGTCTCCGATACCGTGCAGTTGACGGCGCGCGCGACGGGTCAGAACGATCAGGCGCTGGTCGGCCGACGCTTCACCTGGCAGTCGACGAACCTGTCGGTGGCCACGGTCGATTCCACGGGGCGCGTGATCCTTGTCGGCAGCGGGACGGCGCAGGTCACGGCCACCTCCGGCTTCGTCACGGGGAGCACGAGCATCCAGGTCGTCCCGCGGGCGATCGTGTCGCTCGATGTAGGGAGCGACTTCACGTGCGGCGTGGCCAACCTGGGGCGCGGCTATTGCTGGGGGAAGGGAGAACTCGATCAGCTGGGTGTAGCTGCCGATTCTCTCTGCCACGAAGCGACCGCTCCCGAAGACGTTCCCTGCGCCATCAGTCCGCGCCGATTCGCCCCCGCCGTCACGTTCAGCGCGGTGAGCGCTGGCGGTTTGTCGGCATGCGGGATCGGCAGCGATTCGAACATCTACTGCTGGGGAGACAATACGGCCGGGCAGTTGGGTGACGGGAAGCGCGGCACCTCGGTCAGCGACTTCGCCGTTCGGGCAACGGTGGGCACGGTCCGGTTCAAGAGCGTAACGGTCGGTGGCTCGCACGCCTGCGCCCTTTCCACGACCGATACGGCATACTGCTGGGGCGCCGACGGCAATGGCCAACTCGGCGACGCGCGCCACATCAACAGCACGACCCCGATTCCGCTGGCGGTGAACTTCGAGACCCTCAAGTGGTCGCGCCTGAGCGCCGGGGAGTCACACACCTGCGGTCTCACCGTCGGCGGCACCGCCTATTGCTGGGGGAGCAATGAAGCGGGCCAGCTTGGGACGGGATCCACGACACTGGATTCCGACACGCCTGCAGCCGTCGCCGGAGGATTGACGTTCATCGAAATCTCCGCCGGGGGTGGTCATACCTGCGCTGTCGCCGTCGACGGCTCCGTGTATTGCTGGGGGGCCAACACGAGCGGACAGCTGGGATCGGGAGGCGCGTCAAACGTTCCGGTGATCACGCCGGTCCCTGTCAGCTCGCTTTCGAACGTCGTCGAGGTCAGCGCCGGCGCATCCCACACCTGCGCCCGCACCCAGGGAGGACAGGTGTACTGCTGGGGCTCGGCCGCTTGGGGGCAAGTCGGCAATGGTGCCACGACGGGGCTCGTCGCGTCACCAATCCCGGTCGATGGGCAGCTGCAATTCCGCTCGGTGAGCGCCGGCCTTCGGCACACCTGCGGCGTCGACGTGCTCGGCGCAACCTACTGCTGGGGTTCCAACGTCTTCGGCGCGCTCGGAAACGAACGCCAGGCGGCCATGCGAGCGACGCCGCAACGCGTCGCCACTCCACGGTGACGCCCGCACCACAGCCCTGGGTGGCGATCACAGGTGGCGTGACACACGAAGGCCCGCGCGGCAATCGCCGCGCGGGCCTTCGTGTCGAGCAGGACTGCCTAACGCGGTGCTAACTCGTGACCGAGAGGTCCTTGATGGCGTCCGACAGCTTGCGCACGCGCCCGGCATCGCATGAGCCGCTGGCCTCACCGGCCAGCTGCGAAGAGAGCGAGGTGAGCGTGCTCTGCCGCGTAGCACCCGACGCCTTCTCCGCCCCCGCCAGCGCTGAGCGCACGGCGCTGATGCGTGAGGCCGAGAGGCACTTGTTGCGCTCGAGCTGGTCCACGTAGGCGCGCGCCAGCGCGAAGCTGGGGGGCCAGACGATCTTCGGCTGCCCCTGCGCGTTGAGATAGTCCCAGTGCACCGTC
>DAIESF010000454.1 GCA_027346425.1 Gemmatimonadota bacterium
AACTTCTCAACGACCCCCGCCTCGTCGGTCACCTTGCGGCGAATGCGGTCGAACGAGACGACACGCGTCCCGCGCACGCACTGCATCAGGTCCTTGTCGGGGGAGCAGATCACGACCTGGTCCACCTCGGGAAGCTCGCACCAGCGTGACGCCGCGGTGGCGATGGCGTCATCGGCCTCGAACTCCACCATGGGCCAGACCACCACCCCCAGCGCCCGTGCCGCCTCCTCGGCCAGCGGGAACTGCGCCACTAGCTCCGGGGGAAGTCCTTCTCCCGTCTTGTAGCCGGGGAAGAGCCGGTTGCGGAACGACTCGATTACGTGGTCGAAGGCGACGGCGACGTGCGTGACCCCATCCTCGCGGAGGAGTGCGTGCAGCGAGCGGAGGATGCCCCGCGTCGCCCCGACCTCCCGGCCGTCAGGCGCAATGGCGCCGGGGGCGCCGAAGTGGGCGCGAAACAACTCGAAGGTTCCGTCGACGAGATGGATCAGCACCCTGGCACCTGGCGGAGAGAGGAGAGGCGGTAGAATCTCGCCAAGCTACAACCGCGGCGCCACGATCTCGCGCACTTCGGCCGAGGTGTGGATGGGGATCACCTCGAAGTCGACCAGGTCGCTCCACTGGGCAATCCACGCGTCGATGAGCGCACGGTCGTCACACTCCATGACCTGGTAGCAGTGCGCGAGGTCGTGCGTGACCCAGCTGTCGACGTAGCACAACCCGTCGGGTGCCAGCCGTCCGCGATCGCGGAAACGCCGATAGACCGGAAGCGGATCGCCGTGGCGGAAATGCTCGATGATCATGTAGCGCATGGTGTCCGTCGCTGCTGGAAATGACCGAGGGGGAAGATCCACCGGATCCTCCCCCTCGCGCTACCTCGCATGGCGCATTGTCAGGCCGGAGTCGCCCCCATCCCTCCAATCACCCCCGCCCGCACGGCCGAGTTGAGCCGCGCCTCGGCGATCAGCTCGCGCGCCCGAACGCAGATGTCGTCCATGGAGGGCGTGTCAGGGATCATGTGGCGGGCCGTGGCGCGCAGCTCGTCCATCGTCGGCACCTGCGGGAGCTTGGCCTGCAGCTCCGCCATTGTCGGCATGTGCGGGAGCTTCGCGCCGATTTCCTCGCGCGTGGGGAGGTGCGGAAGGCTGTGGAAGTACGCCTCGATCGCTTCGCGGTCGAACTTCACCGCCAGCTGACGCGCGATGCGCTCGATGGTCGCGCGGCCGAGGGCACGCTGATTCTCAACTACGTCCACCGGCGGCGTGCCAAGGTCGCGCACGATGCCGACCCAGCTCAACGTCTTCAGGATGTAGTAAGTGACGTCAATTTCCCACCAGCGGAATCCCTGGCGCGCCGAGCGCTGGTAGGCGTGGTGGTTGTTGTGCCACCCCTCGCCCAGCGTGATGATGGCGAGCCACCAGTTGTTGCGGGAGTCGTCGCCGGTGGCGTAGCGTTGCCGGCCGTGCACGTGCGCCAGTGAATTGATGAAGAACGTGCCATGGTACAGCAGGACCGTGCTCCAGAAGAAGCCGACTACCAGCCCCTCCCATCCAAACGCAGCGAAGCAGGCCAGGGCCAGCACGATCGACGGAAGCTGCTCGAAACGCAGGAGGAAGCGCAGCTCGGGGTACTTCGCCAGGTCGGGGACGTCGGCGAGGTCGGTGCGCTCGTAGCGCTGGTCGAAAATCCACCCCACGTGCGAGTACCAGAAGCCGCGGTGCCGCGGCGAATGGACGTCGTGCTCGGTGTCGGAGTGCTTGTGGTGGTGGCGGTGCAGCGCCGCCCACCAGAGGACGCTCTTCTGCGACGTCGACTGTGCCAGGAAGGCCAGCACGAATTGGAACCAGCGGCTCGTCCTGAACGAACGGTGCGAGAAGTAGCGATGATAGCCCGCGGTGACGGCGAACATCCGGACGAAGTAGAGTCCGAAGCAAAGCGCCACCATCTCCCACGAGACCCCGGTCCAGATGGCGCCGAGGGTCGCGAGGTGGACGAGAGCAAAGGGGACGGCATCGGGATAGATGATGTCGTCGTGGAAATCGGCTGCTGGAGCGGGAGCGGTCACGTCGGGGGCTGCCTGGGATGAACGATGCATCGCACCTACGCGCGCGGGGGTGCCCTCGGACGTCGCCGAGCACCCCCGCCACACCCATGGAAGGTACACCAGAGACGATCGAGGGGCACACACACCGCCGATTTCGGTGAACCGGCACGCACTCATTGCGGTATGCGACAGCAGGGATATCTCGACACCCTCACCGCGCCGCACGATACTTGTGACGCCTCACACCCTTCCCTACACATGACCGAGCCGTACTCGCGACGCGACTGGATCAAGACCGTCGGCGCGGTGAGCGCTGGAGCGCTCGTTCGGTTTGATGCCGTGGCCGGGGCCGCGCATCCGACACTCTCCGCGCCGCGCACGCCCCCCGCACCGCTCGCGGTACGCGACGTGTACGCGCCGGGCGAGATCGTCGAGCTCTACTCCACGAGCGACGTCTTCATTCCCCCCCGCGGTGACTCGTTCATGAAGTTCTCCTTCGACTTCCCCGAGCCCGGGGTCGTCTTCGGAGAGCACCGCTTCAGCTTCCTCCTCTTCACCGAGGAGAACACGTACTCCCTCGATCGCTCGCTGATGCGCGCGAGCGGTAACGCCGATGCGCTCGAGCTGACGTGCACGGGGTTGGTGTGGGCTGGCGGGCAGGAGAAGTCACCGGGGACGGTGACGGTGACGTTCATGCGACGTGGCCGCACGATCTCGTGGGACATCGTCGCCGAGATGCCGCGCCCGATCAGGACGGTGACGACCGTCATTCGCGACGTCCCGCGCGGCAAGGTCTCCTTCGGCGGTAACCAGTTGAACGATACCGGCGATGGCGACGTCCTTGGTGGCTACACATTCGGTGCAGGCGACCTGCATGGGGCCGGGACGCCACAGAGCATGACGACGCCGGTGTCGATCGTGCAGGCCGGCGAGGGCGACTTCCTGTACCTGACCACGCAAGACACCCGCGTCCGCCCCAAGCGCTACTACTACCAGGCGGGCGAACGTGCCTTTCGCGCGGAGGCCATCTACGAGCACGACGCCTGGCGCAGCGACACGCGGATCGCGGTCCCGCGCTGGCAGCTGGGTCACGCCCCCACTTTCGAGGAGGCGATGGCCCCGCACATGGCGCACGTGGAGCAGGCGTTCAGCCTGCGGTCATGGGAAGCGCGGACCGACGTCCCGGCGTGGATGCGCGACATCGCGATGGTCACCACGCTGCACGGCATGCACTACACCGGCTACATCTTCAACGACTACGCCCAGCAGCTGGCCGTCCTCCGGTGGATGGCGACCCGGATCCCCGCCGACCGCGTCCTCGTCTTCCTCGCCTCGTGGGACGGGCGCTATTACTGGGACTACCCCAACTATCAGGTGCCTGCGCGCATGGGAGGCGAAGCCGGATTCCGCACGCTCATCACTGAAGCGCGCAAGCTCGGCTTCAAGATGATGCCGATGTACGGCACCAACTCGGCCAACCGCAAGCAGCCCATCTGGCCCCAGATCGCCTCGGGGGCGACGCACAAGATCGACGGTGACGTCTACAACCTGAACTGGGTGGACTGGAACAATGACCGGCACCAGGACGGGTGGCTGGCGTACATGAACCTGGGTGACGACCGGTGGCGCCAATACCTCGAAGGGCGCATCGCCGAGATGATCGAGCGGTACGGCGTTGATGCCTACTTCCTCGACATCGTCGGCGGTCACGTGAACAGCACGAACGGTGACATGCACGAGGGGACGCGCCGCCTGGTGCAGAACCTGCGAGAGCGGTTTCCCAGCGTGGTCGGCGTGGGGGAAATGCCGTACGATGCGCTCTACGAGTTCATCCCGCTGTACCACGCCGGGGGCGGGACGCGCTGGCGCAAGTATGCGCGCTTCTTCCAGCACCTGAGCGCCCCGGCCCCTGGGCGCGGGAGCAGCGGCGTGCACGAATGGGGCTTCAGTCGCTTCCGCGCCGAGACGCTCGGACTCTCGCCTAACGCCATCCCCACCCTTCAAGTCGTGGACGACACGTTCTCGAAGCACCGCGACACGATCGCCGCCATCATCGCCGCCGCCAGGACGCGAGCGGGGATCGCATGAGTGCCGCCCCTTCCAGGCGCACCGCGGCCGGCCGCGTTCCCCACGCGCTGCGCAATGCCGTCTGCACCGCCAACATCGAACTGTTCCGCCGGGGGCTTGCCCGCTTCACCTTCGGCAACGCCAGCGCCGTCGACCGCGAGCGCGGGCTGATCGTGATCAAGCCGAGCGGCGTTCCGTACGACACGCTCACCCCGGGCCAACTCGTCGTCACCGACCTGCATGGCGCGGTGGTAGAGGGGGCACTCCGTCCGTCGTCCGACCTGGCGACGCACGCGGCGCTCTATCGTGCCTTTCCGGGCATAGGCGCCGTGGTACACACCCACTCGATGTTCGCCACCGTCTTCGCGCAGGCCAGGCGCGAGGTTCCCTGCCTGGGGACCACGCACGCCGACCATTTCCGCGGCGCAATCCCCGTCACCCGGTCGCTCAGCGCCAGGGATATCGCCGGCGACTACGAACTCAACACCGGGCTCGCCATCGTGCGGCGCTTCAAGTCGCTCGACCCCGCCACCATGCCGGCGGTGCTGGTGGCCGGCCACGCCCCGTTCTGCTGGGCGGCCTCGATGGAGGCGGCGGTGGACACCGCGTCCACCCTCGAGGAGGTGGCGACGATGGCGTACCACACGCTCGTCCTGTCACCCGACGCCCGCCCCATATCCACGGCGCTGCTGGACAGGCACTTCCTTCGGAAGCATGGGACGGGGGCGTACTACGGGCAGGCGGGGGACACCGGATCACGCCGCTGACCCACGACCGGTGCGGCTCGGCCGGCGACGGGATGCCGGCCGCCTAACGCGTGGCGCGCACCTCGGCGGCAATCGCCCGCAAGGTCGGAAGGACGTGCCCGGTTGCCACCGGCGCCGATCGCGGATCACCCATCGCGAAGTACAGTTCGCGAAAAAGTGCGTAGAGCCGTTCGTAGGTTGCCACGTCGCGCGGATCCGGGTGCACCACACGATAGGTCGGGCAGAGCGCACGCTGCGCCTCCTCGACCGTCGCGAACTCGCCAGCCGCAAGAAAGGCGAAGATCGCCGATCCGAGGCTGGTGATCGGCGTCTCGGGGACGAGCACCGGCACGTTGAGCACGCTCGCGTACACGCGGTTGAGCACCTCGTTTTTCTGCGGGATGCCGCCGCCGTGGATCACCCGCCCGATCGGAACGCCATGGTCCCGCATCCGGTCGAGGATGATGCGCGTATTGAACGCCGTTCCCTCGATGGCTGAGAAGAGGTCGTCCTCGGCAGTGGAGTTCAGGTTCCATCCGAGCGTGACGCCGCCGAGGTTCGGGTTCACGAGGACGGTGCGGTCGCCGTTGTCCCACGCCAGACGGAGCAATCCGGTCTGCCCCGCGCGAAAGCCCTCGATCCCTCGTCCCAGGTCGGCGAGCGAGCGCCCGCTGCGCGCGGCCAGCGCCTCGAACAGGTAGCCGCACGCCGAGAGCCCCGCCTCGATCCCCATGAAGCCGGGGTGGACGGAACCATTGACCACGCCGCACACCCCGGGAATAAGCCCGGTGTCCTTCGCGATCGCCATCACGCAGGTCGCCGTCCCGATGACGTTCACGACGTCGCCTTCCGACACCCCAGCCCCGATCGCGTCCCAGTGCGCGTCGAAGGCACCGACGGGAATCGGGATCCCGGCCGTCAGCCCCAATCGCTCGGCCCAAACCGGGGAAAGCGTCCCGGCGCGGTGCTGAGACGTGTAGTACGGGCCATCGAGCCTGGCGCGTACCCCTGCCAGGAGCGGATCGACGGCGACGAAGAACGCTTCGGGCGGATAACCTCCCAGCGAGGCGTTCCACAGCCACTTGTGCCCGGCGGCGCAGATGCTGCGCGGAACCTGTCGCGGGTCGGTGGCGCCGCACAGCACCGCGGCGACCAGATCGCAGTGCTCGAATGCCGTCACGAAGCGCGCGCGCTTGTCGGGATTGTGCCGAAGCCAGTGGAGAAGCTTGGCGAAGCCCCACTCCGACGAGTACACCCCGCCGCACCAGTCGATGGCCGGCACCTGCATCTCGTGCGCGACCGCGGTGATGCGCGCCGCCTCGTCCTTGGCCCGATGGTCGCACCACAGGTAGTAGTCATCGAGCGGCTCGAGCGCCTCTCCCACCGGGACCACCGTGGACCCGGTGGTATCGAGGGCAAGGGCGCGCACGACGCTCCCCGGAACTGCGGCGCTCGCCAGCGCGCGCTGCATGGCATCGACCAGCGCGTCCATGTGCGACGCGTGCGACTGGGTGGCGAAGTCCGGGTCGTTCCGGTCGCGCTTGACC
>DAIESF010000460.1 GCA_027346425.1 Gemmatimonadota bacterium
CGTCAAGCCACGCCCCGGCGTAGATCGCGACTTCGCCATCGACGAGGTCACGGCCACCATCCGGGCCCATCGCGGCATGCGTCCCGGGCAGCGGAACAACTTCTATGTCGTCGGGCAGGACCGCATCGTCGAGGTCTTCAACCAGCTATTCGGCGCGATCTTCCTCGTGACCCTCGTCCTGTCGGCCGTGGGGCTCCTGGTGGGCGGTGTGGGAGTCGTCGCGATCATGATGATCTCGGTGACGGAACGCACCCGGGAGATCGGGGTGCGCAAGGCACTCGGCGCCACGCGCGGGACGATCCTCTGGCAATTCCTCGTCGAGGCGGCGACGCTCACCAGCATCGGGGCCGCCATCGGACTGGGTGCCGGAGCGCTGCTGGCGGTCGGGATCCGGAGTTGGACGTCGATTCCGGCCTCCGTCCCCCTCCCTGCCGTCGTCGCCGCCCTGGTGGGAAGCGCCCTGACCGGCATCCTCTTCGGCATGGCCCCCGCCGCCCGCGCCGCGAAGTTGGACCCGGTCGAGGCGCTGCGGTACGAGTGAGGCAGGCGGCGAGGCGACGACACGGCGAGTGATCTGGGGCCGGAGTCGCTTGCGAGAGGGCGGGACAAGTGAATTGATTCACATGTCCTCCTCCGCTGTCGTCCCCTCGCCCTCTCGCGTTTGCGTTTCGCCGACGTCGTCACGATGGCCCTGGCGCAGATCCGCGCCAACAAGCTGCGGTCGTTCTTCACGCTGCTCGGGATCATCGTTTCCGTCGCCTTCCTCGTGGCCGTGATCGCGATCATCCAGGGGATGAACGCGTACGTTCAGGAGAACATCGCCGACGCGATGATCGGGGCGAACACGTTCATGGTGCGGCGGGCGCCGGTGAACGTTGGGCGGGTGAGTGACGAGGAAATGGATCGCGTGAACCGTCGCCCGAAGATCACGCCGCGCGATGCCGAGGCCGTCGCCGCGGCCATCCCCGAGGCGCAGGCCGTTGCCTTCCAGTCGGGATGGCCGACGCCGCGCGCCGACATGATCTGGCGCAACCAACGGATCGCCGACGTGGTCCTCTTCGGGGTGTCGGAAGGGTTCCAGATCGTGCAGGACTATCGCATCGAGTCGGGACGCCCGCTGAGCGACCTGGACGTATCGGGACGGCGCGCGGTCCTGGTCGTGGGGCACGACGTCGCCGACGCGCTCTTTCCCAACGTCACGGCGGTCGGAAAGACGGTGCGTGTACTTGGCGAGCAGTTCGAAATCGTGGGGGTGAACGCGAGCAAGGGGAAGGTGTTGGGACAGTCGTTCGACACCTACGCGCTCATGCCCACGACACGCTTCGAGATGCTGTTCGGGCGTCGCGGCACGACGACCGTCTCGGTGAAGATGGCGCGCGCGGAGGCGGTGGCGCCGGCGATGGCGCGGGCCGAGGAGGCGATGCGTGTGGCGCGCAAGCTGCGCCCTGGCGAGGAGAACGACTTCGCGATCGAGACGTCGGCGGCACTCGTCGACTTCTGGAAGACGCTGACCCGCCTCCTGTTCGCCATCATCCCCGCGGTCGTGGCGATCGGCGTGGTGGTGGGCGGGATCGTGATCATGAACATCATGCTGATGTCGGTCACGGAGCGGACCCACGAGATCGGGGTGCGCAAGGCGGTGGGGGCACGCCGGCGCGACATCGAGCGGCAGTTCCTGTGGGAGGCGATCGTCCTCGCCACGTTAGGCGGGATCATCGGGGTGATGTCCGGATGGCTCTTCGCGCTGGCGATCGCCGCGGCCTCGCCGCTCCCGGCGCGGGTCACGGCGTGGTCGGTGGTGCTGTCGGTGGCGCTGGGGGCCGGAGTGGGAATCATCTTCGGGGTGTATCCGGCGCGGCGCGCGGCGCAGCTCGACCCGATCACCGCCCTGCGGGCCGAGTAGGACGGGCGCATGCGTCTCCTCGACCAGCTGCAAGAGAATGTCGGCATCGCCGTCGACGCGATGCGCGCGTCCAAGCTGCGGGCCGCGCTCACGATCCTGGGCGTCGTGATCGGGGTGAGCTCGGTCATGTCGATGGCCACGATCGTGAAGGGCATCGAGTCGCAGATCATCAGCACGATCGAGCGTGCCGGCCCCACCACGTTCTACGTCTTCAAGGCATACAGCGGGACGCCGGTCAACCCCGATGCGCTCCCGGCCTGGATTCGCATCCGCCCCGACCTCCAGCTGCGCGAGGCCGAACGCATCGCTCAGCTCCCCGAGGTCGGGTACGCGGGGCTCTGGGGCGTCATGAATGGGCGGGTGGAGCACGGCGACGTCCGCACGCAGCCGAACCGCATCTACGGCGCCGACGATCACTTCACCGACATCATGGGGGGGGAGCTGGTGCGGGGGCGCTGGTTCTCGCGCGCGGAGCTGGCGAGCGGGACCAACGTCGCCGTGATCCCCGAGAACCTCGCCCGCCAGATCTTCGGGCGTCGAAATCCACTCGGCGTCACCGTGCGCGTGGGTGGACGCGCCGCGCAGATCATCGGGCTCTACCAGCCCGCCACCAACGTCTTCGAGCCCCCGGGCGCCGAGACGCTGGCCATCATCCCGTATCGCATGCTCGACCAGCAGTTCCCGCTCGACAAGGCCAACGCGGTCTTCATCGCGGTGAAGGGGCGAGCGGGAACGCCAGTCGCCACCACGCAGGAGGCGGTGATGGTCGCCCTGCGTGAGATGCGCCGCCTGCGTCCGGCCGACAAGAACAACTTCGACTTCGTCACCCAGGACCAGATCCTCCAGGTCTTCAACCGGCTGACCGGGGCCTTCTTCCTTGTCATGGTGTCGCTGTCCTCCATTGGGCTCCTCGTTGGCGGGATCGGGGTGATGGCGATCATGATGGTGTCGGTCACCAGCCGCACGCGGGAGATCGGGGTGCGCAAGGCGTTAGGCGCGACGCGGCGCGACATCATGCTGCAGTTCCTGTTTGAGGCGGCGACCCTGACCGGCATCGGGGGGCTGATCGGGATCGCGACCGGACTGGTGGTCGGGCGGCTGGTCGCCTCGCTGATGAAGGTCGACGCCCCGACCCCGGTGGCCATCACCGTGGTGGCGGTCCTGGTCTCGATCGGGATCGGCCTCGTCTTCGGGTTGATCCCGGCGCGGCGGGCGGCGCGGCTGGATCCAGTGGAGGCAGTGCGGTATGAGTAGGCGTGGGGACGGGCAGCTGGAGACGGGAGACGGGAGGGCGCGGTGACCGTAGATTCCTGCCCATGACAGCACTCGACCTTCTTGCCATCGTGGCCCACCCTGATGACGCGGAGCTCACCTGCGGCGGGACGCTCATCAAGGCCGCCCGCATGGGGCGGCGCACGGGGGTGCTCGACCTCACCGCGGGGGAGATGGGGTCACGCGGATCGGCAGAGCTTCGCGCGAGCGACGCCGCGGAGGCCAAGGCGATCCTCGGCGTGTCGGTACGCGAGACCCTCGGCCTCCCCGACTCCGGGATCACCAACACACCGGAGACGCGGCGCCTGGTGGCGGGCGTCTTGCGCCGGCTGCGTCCGCGAATCGTGATCGCCCCGGCGCCGGCTCCGTTCGGGCGACATCCCGACCACCGTGTGGCGGCCGAGCTCATTCGTGACGCCGTTTTCGTCTCCGGACTGCGCAAGCTCGACGACGCCCTCCCGCCGTTCCGCCCGCACAAGGTGGTACACAGCATCACCTATCGCGAAGATCATCTCAAGCCGACCTTCGTGGTCGACATCAGCGACACGTTCGAGGACAAGCTCGCCGCCATCCGTTGCTACCGCTCGCAGTTCGACGACGCGCTGCAGGCCGGCGAGGTGTACCCGAACGGGGAGCCGCTGTACGACGTCGTGCGGCACCAGGCGGCGCACTACGGGACGCTGATCCGGGTCCGCTACGGCGAGCCATTCTACACGACCGAAACCATGCGCGTCGACGACATCACCGCGCTCGAGGTATCCACCTTCTGAACATGGTCCACGATCCCGCCGCCGACGTCACCGCGCGTCCCGGGGAGAGCGCGCTCCACGACATCAGCATCCTCCTGCGACGGGGAACCCCGGAGTGGCCGGGTGACACGCCGTTCGACTGCCGCTGGACCTGCCGCATCAGTGACGGGGCGAGCGTCAACCTCTCGGCAACGGAGGGGAGCCCGCACGTTGGGACGCACGCCGACGCGCCACTCCACGTGCGCGACGGGTGGCCGGCCTCCGATGCACTCCCGCTGCATCCCTTCGTTGGTCCGTGCCTCGTCGCCGACGTGCGCGGGTGCGCCCGGACCATCGAACTGGAGCAGCTCGGGCTCCCCGACGACCAGTCGGTGGAACGCGTGCTCCTCATGACCGGACGGACGATCGCCGACGGCGCCTTCCCGACCGCGTGGCCGGCGCTCTCGGCGCGGTGCGTCGATGCGCTCGTGCGCCGCGGACTCCTCCTGCTCGCGGTGGACTGTCCCTCGGTGGACGACCGGGAGAGCAAGACGCTCGACATCCACCAGCGACTCTTTGCCGGTGGCGCCTTCGTGATGGAGAACCTCGACCTGCGCGACGTCCCGCCCGGTCGCCACGATCTGGTGGCCCTTCCGCTGCGGGTCGAGGGGCTCGATGCGGCACCGGTCCGCGCCGCGCTCCGCCTGCGCCCTGGCGCATGACCGTTCCGGCCATCCGTGTGCAAGGGTTAGTGCGCGACTTCCCCAAGGTCCGCGCGCTCGACCACCTCTCGTTCGACGTGCCGGCGGGGATCGTCTTCGGCTTCCTTGGCCCCAATGGCGCCGGAAAGACGACGGTCATTCGTGTCCTCCTCGGGCTGGTGAACCCCACCGAGGGGCGCACCGAGGTCTTCGGAGTCGATCCCCGCACCGGGGGTGAGCAGGTGCGCCAGCACGCCGGAGCGCTGCTCGAGCACAACGGCGTGTACGAGCGGCTGACGGCGCTGCAGAACCTCGATTTCTTCGGACGCGCCTGGCACATGTCGAGTGGCGACCGCGCCGCGCGCATTCGCGAGCTGCTTTCCCAGTTTGGTCTCTGGGAGCGGCGCGACGAATCGGTCGGTGGGTGGAGCCGCGGAATGAAGCAGAAGCTTGCCGTGGCGCGGGCGGTGCTGCACCGGCCGAGGCTCGTCTTCCTCGACGAGCCGACGGCGGGGCTCGATCCGGTCGCCAGCGCCTCGCTGCGCGACGACCTCGCCCGGCTCGCCCAGCAGGAAGGGGTCACGATCTTCCTCACCACCCATAATCTGGCCGAAGCGGAGCGCCTCTGCTCGCTGGTCGGGGTGATCAGGCGCGGACAGCTCCTCGACTTCGGTACCCCCGCCGAGCTGCGTAGCGCCCGCGGCGCGCCGATCGTGCGCATCGGCGGGCGCGGGCTCACCGACGAGGTCGTGCAAGGGCTGGCGCTCACCCCCGGTGTCGGCGGTGTCGAGCGCGACCGCGAGGAGATCCGCGTGCAGCTGGTTCCGGGGGCCGACGTCGGGGCGATCGTCGCCTGGCTGGTGGGCGCAGGTGTCGCGATCGAGGAAGTGCGGCGCGACCGTGCCTCATTCGAGGACGTGTTTCTCGAGCTGGTATCGAGCGAGGGAGACAAAGCGCCCGGGGTGACACGATGATGCACGATGTGTGGACCGTCGCCCGCAAGGAGTGGCTGGAGATCTTCGACCAGCTGCTCCGCTTCAAGCGCGGCGGGTGGTCGATCCTGCTCATCATCGCCTTCCTCGGGGTGATCTCCCCGTTGCAGCTGGGAACGAGCTGGTTGTCGTCGCCCCTGATGTTCTTCTACTGGCCGCTCCTCACGACCAGCATGACGTCGACGCTCATCGCCGACTCCATCGCCGGCGAGCGGGAGCGCCACACACTGGAGACGCTGCTGGCCTCGCGCTTGAGCGACACCGCCATCATCCTGGGGAAGATCCTGGCCGCGGTGATGTACGGCTTCGCCTTCGCCGCCACCAACCTCCTGATCGGGTGGACGGTGGTGAACCTGAAGCACGGCCACGGGGAACTCCTCACCATCCCGGCCCCGCGCGTCGCGGCACTCCTCTCGCTCATCCTCGGCGGATCATTCTTCATCTCGGGGATCGGCGTCTTCGTTTCGTTGCGCGCGGCCACGGTTCGGCAGGCGCAACAGACGTTTGGGGTCATCATCCTCCTCCTGATGATGGCCCCCGTGATCTTTGCCCAGTTCGTCGCACCCGAGCGCCAGGCCAACATCATCAGCCGTGCCAGCGAGCTGGGGTTGGAGACGCTCTCGCTGCGCGTGGCGGGGGGCCTGGGGGCGCTGGCGCTGGCGCTGAACGTCGCGGCCATCCGGCGGTTCAAGCGGGGGGCGGTGGTGCTGGACTGAGGGTGGGAGGTAAGTTTCGGGCACTGTGCGAACTCCGATTTATCTCGACCACGCGGCGACGACCCCGGTTCGCGCCGAGGTCCTCGAGGCAATGCTTCCCTTCTTCGGGGCACGCTTCGGGAATCCATCGAGCGCGCATCGGTGGGGGCGTGAGGCACGGGCGGCGCTGGAGGAGGCGCGGGAGCGGCTCGCGGCGTTGATCGGCGCCCGTGGCGACGAGATCTGCTTCACCTCCGGGGGGACCGAGGGGGACAACCTGGCGGTGCTCGGGACGTGGCGCGCGCTGCGCGACCGGCGACGGGCGGTGGTCTCGGCGCCAATCGAGCACAAGGCGGTGCTCGCCGCGATGCACGAGGTGGCGCACGAGGGAGGCGAGGAACGCTGGGCCCCGACGGACCGGCACGGCATCGTCGTCCAGGATCGGTATGAGGCCCTCGTCGATGACGAGGTCGCGCTGTGCAGCGTGATGTGGGTGAACAACGAAATCGGCGTCATCCAGGACATCGGTGCGCTCGCGGCGACGGCCAAGTCGCGCGGGGCGATGTTCCATACCGATGCGGTGCAGGCCCTCGGGAAAGTCGCGATCGATGCACGCGCCGTCCCGTTCGACACACTCACCATCTCGGGACACAAGATCGGCGCCCCGAAGGGGATCGGGGCGATCTTCATCCGCCGCGGCACCCCACTGGAGTCGCTCGTTTTCGGCGGAGCGCAGGAGCGGGGACGACGCCCGGGAACGGAGAACATCGCGATGGCGGTCGGCTTCGCGCGCGCCGCCGAGCTGGCGGTCGCCGAGCGCGAACAGGAGTGCACGCGGGTCGCCGCGCTGCGCGACCGGCTCGAGGCGGAACTCGTCGCGCGCATTCCCGACGCGATCGTGCACGGGCGCGGTGCGATGCGCGCCCCGCACATCCTCAGCCTCTCGGTCCCCGGCACGGACAGCGAATCGCTCCTGATGGCGCTCGACCTGGCGGGGATCGCCGCCTCCTCAGGCTCGGCGTGCCAGAGCGGAAGCGTGGAGCCGTCGCACGTCCTGACGGCGTTAGGCGTCCCTGCCGACCTCGGTGCTGCGGCGATCCGCATGTCGCTGGGAGCGCTGACGACCGACGATGCGATCACCCGCGTGGCCGAGCTCTTTCCCTCGCTGATCGACAAGGCGCGGCGCCTGGGGGGTGTGCGCGCGTGAGAACGCGGGTACTCGTCGCCATGTCCGGCGGCGTCGACTCCTCGGTCGCCGCAGCGCTCCTGCACGCCCAGGGATACGACGTGGTGGGGGCGACGATGAAGCTCTTCTGCTACGGCGACGAGGTCCCCGACCGCCCCTGCTGCTCGCTCGACTCCATCAACGATGCGCGGCGCATCTGCGAATCGTTGGGGGTCCCGCACTACGTGCTGAACCTGGAGAGCGCGTTCGGGCACGACGTGGTGGACAACTTCGTGCAGGAGTACGCGGCCGGGCGCACGCCGATCCCGTGCGTGCGCTGCAATACCTTTACCAAGTTCCGCGACCTCCTGCGCAAGGCCGACGCCGTCGACGCCCAGTTCATCGCCACCGGTCACTACGCCCGGGTGATCGGCGGCGAACTGCACCGCGGAGTCGACCCGTCCAAGGATCAGACGTACTTCCTGTGGGGGATCGACCGTGCGGTCGTCTCGCGGATGCTCCTGCCGGTGGGAGCGCAGACCAAGGCGGAGACGCGAGCCGTCGCCCGCTCGTTAGGGCTGGCGGTGGCCGAGAAGGTGGAGTCACAGGACATCTGCTTTGTTCCTGACGGCGACCATGCGAAGATCATCCGGCAGCGGCTCGGTGACGACACCCCGGCGCTCGCCTGCGGCCCAATCGTCCTCGCCGACGGGCGGGTGGTGGGGGAGCACGAGGGGTACGCCCGCTTCACCATCGGGCAGCGGCGCGGCCTCCCCGGCGGCTTTGCCGAGCCGATGTTCGTCGTCGCGATCCACCCCGAGACGCGCGCGGTCGTCATCGGCCCGCGCGACGCGCTGCTGGGGCGCGGCGTGGTGGCACGCGAGGTGAATTGGCTGGTGGATGCACCGGCGGTCGGCGCCCGTGTCCAGGTGCAAGTCCGACACCGTGCACCTGCCGCCGGGGCCGAGATCATCCGGGTGGACGGCGACGAGATCGAGCTGGCGCTCGCCGAGCCCGTGGCCGCCATCACCCCCGGGCAATCGTTGGTGCTGTACGACGGGACCCGCGTACTCGGCGGGGGGTTCATCGAGCGAGCCGCCGGCACGAGGCCGCGCCTCCCGGTACTCGCCGCCCTCGCCGGCTAGTACTTCATCCCTCCCGCCTCGGCGAACTCCCGCAGCAGCCGTTCCTGTTCCTCGGTCAGCTTCTCGGGAACGATGATGCTCGTCTCCACGATGAGGTCGCCGGTATGACCTTCCTTGGCGATCCCCTGCCCACGGATGCGGAATCGCTTCCCGCTCGGCGTTCCCGGAGGGATTCGGATCGAGACCTTCTTGCCGTCCAGGGTGCGAACGGAAATCTTCGTGCCTAACGTGGCCTGCGCGATGTTGAGGGGAACGGTGGCCAGGAGGTCGAGCCCCTCGCGCTTGTAGAAGCGGTCGTCCTGCACCTGAAAGGTGATCACCAGGTCGCCGGGGGGACCGCCGTGCATGCCACGCCCCCCCTGTCCCTTGAGCCGGATCTTGGTCCCGGTGTCGGCGCCAGCGGGCACCGTGATCAGGACCTTCTTCCGGGTGCGGACCTCGCCAGCGCCGTTGCAGGTGGGACACCGCTCGCTCGGCACCTGTCCGCGCCCCATGCACATCGGGCACGGGCGATTGACGGCGAAGCCCCCCTGCCCGAAGGAGATCGTTCCGCGCCCCCCGCACTCCGGGCACCCCTTGATCGTGGCCCCGGGGGCGGCGCCGGAGCCGTTGCAGCTGGGGCACTCCTCGTTGACTTCGAGCTCGATCGGCACCTTGCCGCCGGTCGCGGCGATCCGGAACGGGACTTCGAGCGTCGACTCGATGGACTGCCCCTGCTCGGCGCCGCGCGGGCGGCCGCGCCCCCCCTGCCCCGCGCCGCCGAAGATACTGCCGAACAGGTCGCCCAGCCCGCCGAGCCCCCCGACGTCGAAGTCCTGGTACCGGTAGTCGCCGCCAGGGCCTCCAGGCGCCCCGCCGGGGCCGCCAGCTGCACCCGGGCGCGCGCCGCCGCCGGGGCGCTGGCGCGTCCCCCCCTGATACCCTCCGAACGCCCCGAGTCGGCGCATTTCGTCGTATTGCTTCCGCTTCTCGGCGTCCCCGACGACCTGATAGGCCTCGGAGATCTCCTTGAAGCGGGCGGCGGCCTTCGGATCGTTGGGGTTCGCATCCGGGTGGTACTTCTTGGCCAGGCGACGGTACTGCTTCTTGATGTCGTCCGCCGACGCCGTCGACGAGACCCCCAGCACCGCGTAGTAGTCCTTGGTGTTGGCCATGCGCGCCTAACGGCTGCTCACCCGTTCCACTGCTTGACCACCACCCGCGCCGGCCGCAGGAGCTGCCCGCGAAAGACGTAGCCGGGCTGGAAGACCTGCGCCACGAGATGGTCCTCGTCGGCGGTCGCGGCCGGGGTGGTCGTGATGGCCTCGTGCAGGTTGGGGTCGAAGGGGTGCTCGACCGGGTTCACCAGCTCGAGGCCATGTCCGGCCAGCGACTTGAAGAGCTTCTTCTCCACCATCGACACGCCATCCACCAGGGTGCGGCTGTCGGTCGACGACGGGTCGACCTGGGCGAACCGCATGAGGTCATCGAGCACCTCGATGAGCCCAGCGACGACGTCGGCCTGGGCCCGCCATCCCGACTCCTGGCGTTCCTTCACCGTGCGCTTGCGGAAGTTGTCGTACTCGGCCGCCAGTCGCAGGTACTTGTCGCGCTGCTCCTCGAGCTGGCGCTGCCACTCCTCGTGCGAGGTGAGCGATGCCGTGTCGCCCTGCTGGGCACCGGCGGTCGTCACCCCTTCGGAGGGGGTGGTGGCAGGCTGGGAGGTCCGTCGTTCGTCCATATGGCTCACGCCTACTGAGTTCGGCCGGGAAGGGTTTCGGGGGGTGTGCGCCGACGCGGTGCTCTGGGACTGGCGCGTCGCCACCTGCTCATGAAATCTCGACTTTGCCGCAAGGCGGGGCAACGGCCGTGCCTGCACACTCGGCCAGATCGGCAGCCCGGAAATGGCGAAAGGCGCGCTGGTTACCGCTGGGAGAGCACCCGCCGAATGAGCTCGAGCGCGCCCTGCGTTGCCCGATAGCGCACCTCGGCGCGATCGCCGATCAAGCGCCCCCCGAAGGTGCGCACCTCGCCGTCGACATCGACGGCGATCCAGACGAGCCCCACGGGCTTGTCCGGCGTCCCGCCGCCGGGGCCGGCGACCCCGGTGATACCGACGCCGACCTGCGTCCCGAGGCGCGCGCGGACGCCGGCCGCCATTTCGCGGGCGACCGCCTCGCTCACCGCGCCGTGCGCGGCGAGGGTAGCGGCGGCGACGCCGAGTTGCCCCTCCTTGACGGCATTGTCGTAGGCGATGATCCCGCCCATGAAGACGTCGCTCGATCCCGGGATCGCCGTCACCCGGGCGCCAAGGAGCCCCCCGGTGCAGCTTTCGGCGACCGCCAGCCGCAACCCGCGGGCACGGCAGGCGGCGAGGACGACCTCGGCGAGATCGGTCGCACCCTCCGCGTAGACGTACGCCCCCACCCGATCGCCAAGGAGCGCTGCACCGGCCGCGAGGCGCGCGTCGGCCTCGTCGGGGGCGACGCCGGCGATCGTCAAGCGCAAGTCGACCCCCTCCTGTCCGGGGAGATAGGCGAGCGACATCCCGTCAAATCCGCGTGCCAGGTCGCCCAGGATCGACGGGAGTTGCGACTCGGCGACGCTGGTCGTGCGCACCGTGCGGGTCCGAACGACGCTCGTTACCCCGCCGAGGCGTGCGCGAACGAGGGGGCGCAGCTCGTCGTTGAAGATTCCACGCATCTCGCGAGGGACGCCGGGGAGCATCGCCACCCACCGCCCGCGCTCGTCCTCGAGGAAGATCCCCGGCGCGGTCCCGTGGCGATTGCTCAGCACCCGAGCCCCGGCGGGAATCATCACTTGCTGCCGGTTGGCATTGGGGGGTTCGCCCGGCCGCCCGCGTTCGCGCCAGAGCTTCCGGATCCGCTCCCACTGGGTGGAGTCGAAGACGAGCTCACGCCCGAAGAGCGCGGCGATCGTCGGGGCGGTGAGGTCGTCGGCGGTGGGGCCGAGCCCGCCGGTGGTGATCAGCGCCCCCGTGCGATCGAGGGCATCGCGGACCGCGTCGGCGATCTGCGTCGCCTGGTCACCGACGCTGGCACGGCGGGCGACCTGGACACCGTCAGCCGCAAGTTCGCGCGACAGCCACGGACCGTTGGTGTCGATGGTCAGGCCGAGCAGGAGCTCGTCGCCGACCGTGAGGATCTCGAGGTGCACCAGCTACCGGGTGGCGCCGCGCGCGCTGCCGGGGCGCACGAGGAGGGCGCCATAGCGCTGCAGGTAGAGCCCGAGCGAGTAGAGCGTGAGTGCCACCGCGCCGATCATCGAGAGGACCCCGACGATCCCGTTGAACATCGCGAAGGCATTCCACGCGGCACCGGTCCACCGGTGCTCGGCGGCCGCCGAGGAGGCGAAGAACCAGAAGAAGGCGGCACCGACCCAGATCCACTGGAAGGTGGTCTTCCACTTGGCCGGCCCGATGGCCGAGATGATCACGCCCCGCTGCGCCGCGAACTGGCGGAAGATCGTCATGAAGAGTTCGCGCCCGAGGACGACGGCGATGATCCAGAACGGGAGGCCGATGAGCCCGACCGGGGTCACGAACGGATAGGCCATCCGGGCCCCCGACGGTCCGGCGAGGACGGGGCCGACGGTCGCCCCGGCCGCCCATGCATCGGGACGGGGGAGCGACGCCCAGAGCGAGACATCGCGCGTGAGCCAGTACATCGGGACGAGCGTCGCCAGCAGCAACAGCTTGTCGGCGAGCGGGTCGAGAAGCTTGCCCAGGTTGGTGACCAGGTTCCGGTCGCGCGCCAGCTTGCCGTCGACGTAGTCGGTGACCGCGGCGACGATGAACAGGACCCAAGCCGTCAGGCGCAACTGCCATCCGGCGCTGATCACCAGGGCGGCGATCAGCGGGGTCGCGGCAATGCGGGCAGCGGTAATCGCGTTCGGGAGGTTGAGCGACACGGCACGGGGAGCGTGCTACGACAGGGCTTTCAGGACGAGCTTGGAGACGGCCTTCAAGGTATCGAAGACTCCGTCGCCCGTCACGGCGACCGCCTCGAAATAAGGGGCCCGCTCCACCCATTCGCCAGTCGGCAGCTGCTCGACGAGATTCTCCCCCGCATGCCAGGTGTCCGGCGTGAGGCGCTGGCGCGCCGGCTCGGTGACTTCCCACCCCGGATTCAGCGCCCCCTGCAGCTCGGCCAGCGGTGCGGCATTGGGGAGGTCGCGCTTGTTGTACTGCACGACGAATGGCATGCGTGTGAGGTCGTAGCCGTACTCTGCCATGTTGTCGTACAGGTTCTGCATCGACTCCTGGTTCGCTTCAAGGCGGTCCATCTGCGAGTCAGCGACAAAGACGATCCCGTCCACGCCCTTCAGGATCAGCTTGCGCGAGGCGTTGTAGTACACCTGCCCCGGCACCGTGTAGAGATGGAAGCGTGTCTTGAAGCCGCGAATGGTCCCGAGATCGACCGGGAGGAAGTCGAAGAACAGCGTGCGTTCGCTTTCCGTCGCCAGCGAGATGAGCTTCCCTCGCGTGCCGGGCGACACCTTCTTGTACACGTGTTCGAGGTTGGTCGTCTTCCCGCCCAACCCGGGGCCGTAGTACACGATCTTGCAGTTGATCTCGCGCGAGGCGTAGTTGATCATCGACATGGCAGTCTCTCCGGAATGCGCGCGTTACTGGAAGAGACGGTCGATTTCATCATCGACATCGGGCAGGAGGGGCTGTCGCTGCGGATTGGCGGCCTGCGACCGTTGCAGGGAGCGCTCGACGAGCCGCCCGACTTCGTCGACGATCGCCCGCATCTTGAGGCGCACGAGGCCTAACGTGGTGCGGTTGTCGAAGAGCGCCACCAGGATCACGCGGCGCGCCACGTCGGCCAGGAGCATGGACTCCTTCTCCCCCTGGTGAAAGAGGGTGTTGAAGTCGCTCTCGCCGATCAGGCGAGCGAGCTGGTCGTTGGCGGAGAAGTCGGCGGCAGTGAGCGTGGCGAAGGCGGTGACGTCGAAGGAAGGGCGGTCGCCGGCGTACGTCACCAGCTGCCCGCTCCGGTCTACCAACAACGCGCAGCGGGCATTGCTGTCGAACAGGAAGCGCTGCAACACCTGCGTCAGCGCGGTGAAGTCTTCCTCGGTGAACGACCAGCTCGAGGCTCCGATGGGCATGCGCATGAGGGTCGCGGGGATCAGGCGATCGAGCGTTCGACGCGTCGCAGCAGCCGGCGCGCACGGCGCCGCAACTCCGGCTTGGGCTCCCACGCGAGGTACTCGCGCAGCAGCGTCACCGTCTGCTCATCGGGCTGGGTCCGCAGGTAACCGAGCGCCGCCAGGCGGCGCACCGGGTTGCGGCTGAAGAGGCTCTGCCGATCGACGTGCTGCTGGCGGCTCCACAAGGCGAAGCCGGCCACGAAGCCTCCGATCACCCCAAAGGACAACAGCGATCCCTTCCGCATGTCAGACCATCTCCCGGCGGGCCGACAGCGCCTGCGCGATGGTGATGCCGTCCGCGTACTCGAGGTCGCCCCCGACGGGGAGCCCGCGGGCGATGCGCGTCACGCGCACTGCGTGCGGCGCCAGTACCTGGTGCAGGTACAGCGCCGTCGCCTCGCCTTCCACACTGGGATTCGTTGCCACGATCACTTCGTTCACAGCTCCGCCGGCGACCCGGCGTTCGAGTGCAGCCACGGTGAGATCTTCGGGTCCCACCCCGTCGAGCGGAGAGATGCGCCCTCCCAGGACGTGGTATCGCCCCCGGAACTCGCCGGCCCGTTCTATCGCGCCGATATCCGCCGCTTCTTCGACGGCGCAGATCACCCCGGCGTCACGTCTTGGGTCGCGGCAAATCGCACATTCCTCCTCTTCCGTGAGGTTGAAGCAGGTCGGGCAGGGGTGCACCCGGTCGGCGAGCGTCTCCAAGGCGCGCGCCAGGCGCACGCTGCGCTCCTTCGGCTGCTTCAGCAGGTGGTACGTGAGCCGCAGGGCGGTCTTGCGCCCGATCCCGGGGAGTTTGGAGAGCTCGGCGGCCAGTTCGTCGATCGCCGACACTGTCAGAAGGGGAGCTTGAAGGGGAGGTTCATCCCCCCGGTGAGCTTCCCCATCTCCTCCTGCGCCAAGTCGTTCGCCTTCTTCTGCGCCTCGGCGACCGCGATAGCGATGAGGTCCTCCAGCATCTCCACATCGGCCGGATTCACGACCGTCGGGTCGAGCTTCACCTTGCGAACCGTCCCCTTTCCGTCCGCCTCGACGGACACCATTCCACCGCCAGCAGTCCCGGTTACGGTGCGCTGCGCGAGTTCCTCCTGCATCTGCTGCATCTTCGACTGCATCTGCTGCGCCTGCTGGAGGATCTTGAAGATGTCGGCCATTTGCCTGAAAGTCTTGTGATGCTTGAAGTTACGTGACTGACAACGCCCCGCGTCCCGAGCTGCGTACCCGACGTCAGCTGATCAGGTCCAAGTCGAGCTCGTCGATGGCGGCCGCCAGGATCGGATCGCGCTTCCGGAGCGCCTGCAGCGTCTCGGACTTGATCGACTCGGCGGTCATCCGGCGCGGGCCGGCGTCCTTGGCCGACTCGGGAGGGAGGAGCTGGATCCGCGACACCCCGGCCACGTGCTGCGAAAGCGCCGCCGTCAGCTCCTTCGCCTTGGCCGCGAGACTCTCGAAGGCCCCCATCTCCTCGATCTGCAACGAGATCACCCCCGAGGCCGTGACAGCGGTCGGGATGGCACGCTCGAGGAGCGTCCCGACGATCGGGCGCTCCTTCCGAACGGCGGCGATGATATCGTCCCAGCGCGAGACGAGGACGTTGATGTCGAGCGGACCTGGGGCCAGAGGCGCTGACGGCGACGGGGCCTGGCGCCGAGGGGCGCCATCCTGGAGCGGGCCGCGATCGACGACCGCCGAGGGAGCCGCCGACATGGTCGCCGCTCCCCCCTCGGCGCGTCCCGTCGCCCCGGAGTCGCCGCGGAGTTCATAGGCGCGCTCCGAGCGCGATGACGACGGCGGTGGACGCATCGGTGGCCCCTCGCCGCGCGGTGGAGGGACGCGCCCCCCTTCGTTGACCCGCGGGGTCTCGATTGGCGTCTCGCGCCGCGCCCCCCCCTCGAACCGCGAAGGTGAGTCGCTGGCAACGGTCGGACCAGCCCGATATCCACCGCGCGTGTCGGCGGGGGCTGGCCGCGACGGTGGCTGCGGACGGACGGCGCCGCCGCCGGCCCCGCCCCCCCCTCCGCCGCTCCCCCCTCCCACCTCGCGCAACACCGACTCGAGGTCGAGCGTGCGATCGAGGAGGGCGAAGCGGACGAGCAACGTCTCGAGGAGGAGTTGCTGCTGGCTGCTGCGACGGAAGCGCGGCTCGATCTCGGCGACGGCATTGAGCATCCGCACGAGGTCGCCGGGTGAAAGGCGATCCTTGCGCTCGACCAGCGCCTCGCGCGCCGCCGGACTCACCTCCACCTGCGACGAACCTAACGATACCGCCAGCTGCGCGCGCAGCATGTCCCCCAATCCGGCGAGGAACTGCCCGAGGTCGACCCCGAGCTCCACCAGGCGCCCGACCGTGCCGAAGACGTCGCCCGCACGTCGCTCGGCGATGACGTCGAGGATGGCGAGGTACTCGTCCTCGGCCACCAGCCCGAGGGCCTCGCGCACGCGCGCGGCGGTGACTCCGCCGTCGCCTAACGCCAGCACCTGGTCGGTGAGCGAGAGGGCGTCGCGCATCGAGCCGTCGGCGGCGCGGGCGATCATCCCCAGCGCCTCCGGCTCGGACTCGACCCCTTCCTCCTGAAGGACGGCTCCCACGCGCTCGCGGATGTCGGCCGGACTCATGCGTCGGAAGTCGAAGCGCTGGAGGCGCGACAGCACCGGTGCCGCGGCCTGCGCGATCTTCTGCGGCTCGGTCGTGGCGAAGACGAAGACGACGCGCGGCGGTGGCTCCTCGAGGATCTTCAGGAGCGCATTCCACGCCTCGCGCGTGAGCATGTGCGCCTCGTCCACGATGTACACCTTGTAGCGCCCTTCCCCCGACGGCGCGTACATCGCCCGCTCGCGCAGGTCGCGGGCATCGTCCACGCCACGATTCGACGCGGCGTCAATCTCCACCACGTCCAGCGACGCCCCGCCACTCCAGATGCGCGTGCAGCTTGGACATTCGCCGCACGGCTCACCGTCGGGGCGCTTGTTCTCGCAGTTGAGCGCCATCGCCAACACGCGCGCCAGCGTCGTTTTCCCCACCCCACGCGGCCCGCACAGCAGGTAGCCGTGCGCCACGCGCCCGCGCGCGATCGCCCCCTTGAGGGTGTTCGACACGTGGGACTGCACGGCCACGGTGGCGAAGTTGCGAGGGCGGTACTTGCGGGCGAGGGCGATCACTCTTCTAGAGGACGAGAAGACGAGAGGACGAGAAGACGAGAAGACGAGGGGGAACAGCCTCGACGTGTCTGCTGCAAATTGGGTGGCGCGGTACGACGGCGGGAGGGCCAAAAAAAAACGCGCGGGGCTCTGGCGAGCGCCCGCGCGAATACTCCAGGCCTGACGAAGCAACGCGAGACATCGCGTACCGCTGCTACCTTCGGGGTCCTCACGGGGTTGGCGCGCTTACGCCCTCCGGGACCTGGAGCGTAGGGAAGTCTAGCGGGGTGCGCCCCTCGCGACAACCGCTCGCGACAACCGCTCGCGCCCTTCCTATCGCCTCGGGATCGCTGGCCACTCGCTGGTGTCACCCAGCGCCTTCCACGCCTCATCGAGCCCCGTGAGCACCGCCTCGGCCGCCTTTTCGACCTCAGCGGGGGAGACGTTGAGGTGCATCACGGCACGGACGCGCGTCGGCGTCCACACCCCCACCTTGACCCCGTGCTCGGCCACGCGGCGCACCACATCGTGCGCCGACAGGCCGGGGGTCAGGTCGATCATCACGATGTTGCTATCCGGAGGGACCACGCTCGCCGCGATGGCGCGATCGACGATCATCGCGAAGTTCGTCGCCTTCTCGTGATCTTCCTCGAGCCGGTCGAGGTTGTGCTCGAGCCCGTACAACGCCCCCGCCGACGCGATCCCGCTCTGTCGCATCACGCCACCAAGGCGCTTGCGGTGCTCGTTCGCCCGCTCCATCGCCTCCGCCGTCCCCACCAACGCCGCACCGATCGGAGCGCCGAGCCCCTTGGAGAAGGAGACCATGACGGTGTCGGCGTACTGCGCGAAGTCGCGCAGAGGGGTCCCGGTGGCCGCTGAGGCATTCCACAGGCGCGCGCCGTCGAGATGAACAGCACAGTCATGATTGCGGGCCACGTCGTGCATCGCCTTGATCCCGGCGAGTGGCGTGACAAGCCCCCCCGCCCCGTTATGCGTGTTTTCCAGGCAGACGAGCGACGCCCGCGGACTCCCGGACAGTGGGGGGCGGAAGCAGCGCTCCAGCGCCTGCGCGTCCATCATCGGCCCCTCACCGTGGACGGTGCGCACCTGCGCGCCGGCGAGTGCCGCAGCCCCGGCGAGTTCCCAGTCGTTGACGTGCGAGCCGAAATCGGCATAGACCTCGGTGCCACGCTCGCAGTGCGTCAGGATCGCGCACTGGTTGGCCATCGTCCCGCTGGGAAAGAAGAGCGCGCGCTCCTTGCCGAGGAGGGCGGCGACTTTTTCCTCGAGCTTTCGCGTGGTGGGATCGCCATCGAGGACGTCATCGCCGACCTCGGCCTCCGCGATGGCGCGGCGCATGGCCGGCGATGGCTTGGTGACGGTGTCGGAGCGGATGTCGATGGGCATATGGGGCCAAGTGCGAAAGCCTGAGGGGTGGCGGACTGTATGCAAAGTAATCGAACCGCAGACGGGAGACGAAAGGTCGCCCCCCTCCGCCGCGCGCCGCCCACGACGAGGTCTCGTCTTCTCGTCTTCTCGTCTTCTCGTCTTCTCGTCTTCTCGTCTTCTCGTCTTCTCGTCT
>DAIESF010000142.1 GCA_027346425.1 Gemmatimonadota bacterium
GGCGCGCATGTGACGGCGTCGGCTGCCGACCGGGGATCATTCGCCGCGGGGCCCGCGAGCGCGGAGGGCGCGCCGCCCTCGCGGCGGCGACTGCGCATCCTACTGGCGATTCCGTACTACCCTCCGGTCATCGGCGGCGCCGAGGTGCATGTCTCCCGACTGGCGGCGGCGCTGGCGCGGCGTGGTCACGAGGTCGAGGTCATCACGACGTATGCGCCGCCAATGCCGCGGCGACGGCACTGGCGCGACCCCAACGGGATTGCGGTCACCGCGGTTGGGACCTGGCTCCCCGAGCGGGGGCGCGCGCGGGCGTACGTGGCGAGAGTCGCCATGCGCGTGTCCGCCCGCCGGCACCGGTACGACGTGGTGCAGATCTTCCTCCCCGGGTTGCACGTGGTGGCGGGGCTTGCCGCCGCGCGCGCGCGCGGGACGGCGAGCGCGATCATGTTCGGGAGCTCCATCGACGTCCCGCGGCTTCGCACCCTGGCACTGGGGCGCGTGCAGCTGGCGGCGATCATCCGGTGGGCCAGCGCCGTGGTCGTCCTCAACGACGAGATGCGGCGCGACTTCGTCGACGCAGGCTTCCCCGATGCGCGCATCACCTGGCTTCCGTGCAGTGTCGATACCTCGACGTTCCGCGTACCGTCGCCGGCGGAACGTGCCGCAGCTCGTCGGCAGTTGCAGCTCGCGGATGATGACTTCGTGGTGACGTTCGTCGGGCGTTTCGACCCGGCCAAGAATCTCCCGGCACTGGTGCGCGGGGTCGGGGCGTATGCCCGCGAGAATCCTCGGGCGGTCCTGTGCCTGGTGGGCGACGGTGTCGAGCGCGCGGCGCTCGAGCAGGTGGCGGCGCGGGAAGCGCCGGCCAGCAGCATCCGCTTCCTGGGACAGCGAGAGGGCGACGAGGTGGCGCGCATCCTTCAGGGGAGCGATCTCTTCGCGATGGTCTCCCGCTCCGAGGGGATCCCCTGCGCCCTCGTCGAGGCGATGGCGTGCGGGCTCCCGTCGCTGGTGCACGATATCCCCGCGCTCGCCCAACTCGTGAGCGATGGCGTGGAGGGGGTACGCGTCCCGGTCGACGACGCCGCGGCGTTGCGACGCGCGCTGGGTGCGCTCGCGGGCGACGCGTCCGGGCGTCGCCGGATGGGGGACGCCGCTCGCGCGGTGGTGCACTCGCGCTTCGACGTCGCCGCGGTCGCCGAAGCGCACGAGGCGCTGTACCTTCGCGCCATGGAGCATCGGGGTACGTCGTGAAGCGTCGCGCCTGGGGGCCGTCCCGCCGCAGGGGCAACTCGTGAGTTGCCCGAACGGCAAGATTCGCGTGGGGGCGGGGCTCACGCGCCTGGGCCGGCCGTGGGGAGTGACCCGAGCCCCCGTTCCCACCGAACACGAGGCGCGGGTCTTCCTCGAGACGGCCATGTCACTCGGGGTCGATATCTTCGACACGGCGCCGTCGTATGGGGAGAGCGAGTCGCGTCTGGGACACTTCCTCGACGCGTTAGGCACGGCGGAGCGTGCCCGTGCCTTCGTGGCCACCAAGTTCGGCGAGGCGTGGGACGGGGCGTCGGATGATATTGTCGTCGACCACTCGTACGCGGCGCTCGCGCGCAGCCTGGAGCGGAGCCTCGATCGCCTCGGGCACATTGACCTCATCCAACTCCACCGGAGCACCGCCGACGCCCTGCGCTCGGCCGAGGTGCGACGTGCCTTCGCGCTGGCGCGCACGCTCGGCGTGCCGGCGATCGGGGCGAGCGTGAGCCGCGTGGAGGATGCGCGGGTCGCGCTCGAGACTCTGGGTGTCGAGTGGCTCCAGTTCCCGTATCACGTGGGGAATGCCTACATGGAGCCGGCCTTCGCCCTCGCGATCGAGCACGGGGCACGAGTCCTGGTCAACCGGCCCTTCGGCATGGGGGCGATTGTGCAGCAGGGGGAAGGCGGGTTCCCCGAGTCGGCGTTCCGCTTCATCCTGGGGCAGCGCTTCTGCGGTGCGATCCTGACAGGGACTGCATCGCCCGCGCACCTGCGCGAGAACGTTGCGGCATTCGCGCGGTCGGTCGGTGACAACGACGCACCGGAATCGGAGTGACGCGACCGCTCCCGGGCGTATAGACTCTCGCGCATGTCGACGACCGAATCCCATCCGTTCGCCATCCTCTTCGATCCGGTTCGCATCGGACCGGTGACGTCACCCAACCGTTTCTACCAGGTCCCGCACTGCAATGGGATGGGGTGGCGCATGCCCGAATCGCTGGCGGCGATGCGAGGGGTGAAGGCCGAGGGAGGGTGGGGGGTGGTGTGCACCGAGGAAGTGGAGATTCATCACACGAGCGACCTCTCGCCATACTTCGAGGGACGACTGTGGGAGGCGGAAGACGCGCCGGCGCTTGCGCGAATGGTGGAAGCGGTGCACGCGCACGGGGCGTTGGCGGCGATCGAACTCGTGCACAACGGCGTGAATGCGGTGAACCTCTACACGCGCGCCACGCCTATCGGCCCTCGATCGATGTCGGTCGTCGGGGGGAGCGGTTTCGAGCCGGTGCAGTCGCGGCGCATGACGCTCGAGGATTTCCGCAACGTGCGCCGCTGGCATCGTCAGGCCGCGCTCCGGGCGCGCGACCTCGGTTTCGATCTCGTGTACTGCTACGCCGGGCACCAGCTGACGCTCCCAATGCAGCTGTTGTCGCGCCGGTTCAACGACCGGACCGACGAGTACGGCGGGAGACTGGAAAACCGCGTCCGCCTCCTGCGCGAGCTGATCGAGGAGACGAAGTCGGCCGTGGGCGACCGGTGCGGCGTCGTGGTGCGGCTGGCGGTGGACGAGCTGATGGGTGACGAAGGGATCACCTGCGACGGCGAAGGGCGCGAGATCGTCGCCATGCTCGCCGAGCTCCCCGACCTGTGGGACGTGAACATCAGCGGGTGGAGCAACGACTCGGCGACGTCGCGGTTCGAGAAGGAAGGGTACCAGGAGCGCTACTGCGGCTTCGTGAAATCGCTGACAAGCAAGCCGGTGGTAGGGGTCGGGCGCTATACCTCGCCCGACGCGATGGTGTCGGCGATCCGCCGCGGCATCCTCGACCTGATCGGTGCGGCGCGTCCGTCGATCGCCGATCCCTTCCTGCCGAACAAGATCAAGGCCGGGCGCCATGACGAGATCCGCGAGTGCATCGGGTGCAACATCTGCGTCTCGGCGGAGAACAAGCTTGTCCCGATCCGGTGCACGCAGAACCCCACCATGGGCGAGGAGTGGCGGCGCGGGTGGCACCCGGAAGTCATCGCCCCGAAGTCGAGCGACGAGCAGGTGCTGGTCATCGGCGGCGGACCGGCAGGGCTCGAGTGTGCATGGGCACTCGGGCAGCGTGGTTACCAGGTCGTGCTGGCCGAGGGGCGCGACGAGTTCGGCGGGCGTGTGGCACGCGAGTCGCGCCTGCCGGGGTTGGGGGAGTGGCGGCGCGTGGTGGACTGGCGGCTGGACCAGATCCGGCGAATGTCCAACGTGTCGATGTATCCAGGGAGCCAGGTGAGTGTGCACGACGTCCTCGAGTTCGGGGCGCGGCACGTGATCGTGGCGACCGGTTCCACCTGGCGCCGCGATGGCGTTGGGCGCAATCAGTGGAAGGGGGTTGCCGGGCATGCCGCGCCTAACGTGTACACCCCGGACGACCTGCTGGACGGGCGGATGCCGTCGGGGCGCGTGCTGGTGTACGACAACGAACACTTCTACCTCGGTGGCGTGCTCGCCGAGCGGCTGGCGACCGACGGGTGTCTCGTTTCGGTGGTGACGCCGGCGGCGCTCGTGTCGTACTGGACGCAATTCACCCTCGAGCAGGCGCGGGTGCAACGACGCCTCCTCTCGCTCGGCGTCTCGCTCTACACTCAGCACACGCTGGAGTCGCTCGAGGGGGGGTATGCGCGCTGTTCGAGCGACGTGGTCCCGGAAGGGCGGGTGTTCGAGTACGACGCCGTGGTGCTCCTCACCGATCGACTCCCCGAAGACGCCCTGTACCGTTCGTTGCGGCCGCTGCATGACGATGGGCGACTGGGATCGTTGCGCTGCATCGGCGATGCGGAGGCGCCGGGGAGCATCGCACAGGCGGTGTTCGCCGGCCACCTGGCGGCGCGCGAGTTCGGTGAAGTCCCCACGCGGGAGACGCCATTTAGGGTCGAGCGGTGGAGCGGGGTGACGCGCGTGGGGTGACGCGCGCGGGGTGACGCGCGCGGGGTGACGCACTCAGGGGGAGACGATGCGTCCCAGCCAGGTAACGAGTGCGTGCAAATGGTCGATGTGGTCGGGAGCGCTGTTGCCGGCGAATCCGAGGAGGGTGAAACCGCCGGCGCGCGCCTCCGACGTCTGCTGCATCCCGTTGGGGCCCCACGCCAACACGCTCTCGCGTGGCACGGCAAGCGCGTCGAGGAGCCAGTTGGCGGTCTCCGTCGTGCTGGCGAAGGTCCCCGGAAAGATCTCGGAGTGCGAGACGAGCATCCGCACGTCGCCGCGCACGGCGCGGCGCGCGTAGCGCAGGAGCGGCTCGAGATGGGCCGTGTCGAGGCGCCCGCTGTCGGCCACGACGCGGCGGTCAGGGATGTAGCCAGTATGGATGCCGTCGAGGATGGCGATGCCGCGCACCCGCTCGGCGCTCGTGCTGTCGGCGAGGATCGCCCGCACCGCGCCGTTGCCGGCGCTGAAGGCGCTGAGATAGATGTTGCCAATCGTGGCGTCGGTGCCGGCACGCATCGCCGAATCGACGGCGGCGAGGAGGCGCTGCCAGGTACCGGGTTGCCGGAATGGCTGCTCGTACGCCGCCGATCCGGCGGCGAGGTTCACGATGACGACGGCCATTCCCGAGTCGACCGACTGCGCGGCGTCGACGGCGAGGTAGGGCGGGCCGAGGAAGTGCACGAGGAGCGGGACGCGCGCGCCGCGCGAAATGTGCACGGGAAGGTGGAGCTCGATCGGGCGCGAGAGGATCCGGTCGAGCACGACTCGCCTGGTGGGGAGCGCGTGCGGCGCGATACGGCGGTGGGCGCGCGACCGCTCGACCATCGGCGATGGGTTCTGCGCGGCGGCCGGCTGGATTGCCGGCCCTGGCGCGGGCGCCGGCGTTGGCGCTGCGGCCGACTGGATTGGCGGCGTTGCAGGTGACGGACCACGGGAGCACCCCGCCGCACACCAGAGGATGGCGCCGAAGGCCAGGAGGGCGAGGGGGGGGCGTCGTGGGGCGTTCGACATCGCCCGAAGGTGGCACCGCCGGCGCGCGCGAGCCAGAGCCAGAATCGGCGCCGGAGCCGGGGCCAGCGCCAGGAGGGAAGGGGAGCGCTGGCGGGGCACGCGAGCGGCGAGGTCGTGCGCGACGCGCTCGCCGCTCGGCGTTCCTAGTCGTAACGCAGGGCGCGCATCGGGTCGACCTTGGAGGCGCGGAGTGCCGGGAGGTAGCCGGCGCCAAGCGCGACGAGGGTGAGGAGCAATCCCCCGCCCACGATGGCGAAGGGATCGAAGCCTTTCACCCCGTACAGGAGCGATTGCGCCCCGCGCCCGAGCGCGATGGCCCCCGCGATCCCGATCGTCCCGCCGATGGCGACCAGCACCGCCACCTGGCGCAGGACCATCCCCCGAACCATCCCGCTGTCGGCGCCTAACGCCATGCGGACGCCGATCTCTCGCGTACGCTGGGCCACCGTATACGCCAGCACTCCGTAGAGCCCCACCGCCGCCAGGAGCGTGGCGAGCGCGGCGAATGCGGCCGACAGCGTGCCGATCATGCGATCGAGGAAGACGTTCTCCTTGACCTGCTGCGGCAGCGTCTTGAGCGATTCCACCGGAAGATTGGGATCAAGTCGCGCCATGAGGGACGGGATGCTGCGGAGCAGTTGCTCCGGCGCCATCGCCGACTTCACGTAGAAGTACATCCCGCCCACGGTGGAATCCTGCCGCCAGGGGATGAAGAATTGCGGCGGGACGGCGTCCTTCACGTCGCTGTACTTGGCGTCCTTGACGAGGCCGACGATCTCGATTTCCAGCGGCCCCTCGCCCTCGGTGGAAATGTGCTTCCCCACCACGTCGCGCCCCATGTTGAACTTGCGTGCGAACGCCTCGTTCACGAGCGCCACGTGCGGCGCCCCCTTCCCGTCGGCCACCGCGAACTCGCGACCGGCCAGGAGCGGGATGCCTAACGTCGAGAGATAGCCGGCACCGACCTCGTTGAAGCGCGCGTTGGTGTCGACGTCGGGGCCGGCCTTGAACCCTTCCACCCGCATGTCGGTCCCCCAGTTCTCGCCGGCGAGAAGCGGGATGCGCGCCGTCGAGACGGTGGTGACGCCGGGGAGCGCCGCCAGCTCTTCCTCCACCCGGTTGAACAGCGTAGCCGACCGCTCGGGGGCGTAGCCGTTGAGGACGGGGGAGATGGCGAAGGTGGCGACGTTCTCCGTGCGCACGCCGAGGTCGACGCGGGCGATGTTGTTGAGCGAACGGATGAAGAGCCCCGCCGAAATCAGGAGCGCCATCGATAGGGCGATCTGCGCCGTGACCAGCGAGGAGCGAAAGCGCGTCGCCGCCTTGTGCGACGACAGGTTTCCGGCGTTCGAGCGGATGGTGGTGATGAGATCGGAGCGCGTGGAGTGCAGCGCCGGGAAGAGCCCGAAAAGGATCCCCGTGGCGACCGAGGTGAGTGCGGCGAAGACGATGACGCTCGTGTCCAGGGTGAGCGTGAGCGTCGACGTCGCCTCAGGGGGGAGCATCGCGGCAATCCCCTTGAGCGTCCAATCGGCGACGAGCAGCGAGACGAGGCCGCCCATGAGGGCCAGGACCACCGATTCGGTGAGGAGCTGGCGGAGGAGCTGCCAGCGCGCAGCGCCGATGGAGAGACGCACGGCCATCTCCATGGAGCGGTTGGCGGCACGCGCCAGAAGAAGGTTGGCGATGTTGGCGCACGCGATGAGGAGGACGATCGCCGTAATCGACATGAGCATGAGGAGCGGCATGCGCGCCTCGCGATGCGTCTGGCTCTGCCCGCTGGGACCAGCCACGACCGTCGCCTCGCGCTTCTTGAAGCGGGCCATGGTCGCATCGCTCATCCCCTGCTGGAGTGGCGCCTCGACGTCGGTGATGATCGGCCGATAGACGGAGTTGAGCCCCTTGGCCGCCTGCGCCACGTCGACCCCCGGCTTGAGCCGGGCGAACAGGTAGGCCCAGTACGAGTTGCGCCGCTCGTAGTCGCGCTGGCCATTGGGGGTCAGGAGCCCGCGCATGGTGATGGGGACGAAAACGCGCGGCTCGACGCCGAGCGTCGTCCCCGAGAAGCCCTTCGGGGCGACACCGACGATCGTCAGCGACCGCCCGTTGACGACGATGACCTGGTTGAGCACCGAGGGATCGCTCCCCAGTTGCGTCTCCCAGAACTGGTGACTGAGCACCGCCAGCGGGTGTGCGCCGATGGTCGCGTCGTCGGCAGGGCCGATCAGGCGTCCGCGGGCCGCAGAGATCCCCAGCGTCGGGAAGTACGATCCGGAGACGAACATCCCCTCGCCGTTCAGCGTCTGGTTGCGGAAGGCCACGTTGGCGCTGAAGGCGCGATGCGCGGCGATTCCCGTGAAGACCTTCTGTGCTCGCTCGAGGTCGCGGAACATCGGGTACGAGAAGACGTCCTCGCAGTCACCGGCCTGGCTGCAGCTGGTCGACCCTGGCTTGGGCCCGGGCGCCGAGAGGTTCACGAGGCGCTGTGGCTCGCTCACCGGGAGCGCTCGCAGCAGCATCTGGTTGAATAGCGAGAAGATCGCCGCATTCGCACCGATCCCGAGCGCGAGCGAGATGACGGCCACCGTGGTGACGAACGGTGACTTGGCCAAGGTGCGGAACGCGTACTTGATGGTCAGCATGACGCGGTTGTGTGGAGGCCGGAGCGGGACACCGGGGACTTGGACAGCCTACGGACCGGAAATGGTTTCGTTTCGCGTGGCGCCTCCCCAAAAGCGCCGTCGCCCGCCAGTGTAGTAGAAGCCATCTCATAAATGGTCGCCGGCGCGCCGGCGCCCTGCGCCGGCCAGAAGCCGTCGACCATTTATGAGATGGCCTGTAGTGCGCGCCGGCTCTCCCGTCGCCGGTCCCACGTCCTCAGGTCGTTCGCCCCATGCCAGACATTCTTCACGACTTCCCGGTCGCCGCGCCCGCCGAGCGCGTCTTCGACATGTTCGCGACGCCAGCCGGCCTCGACGCGTGGTGGACCGCCCGGTCGAGCGGGACGCCGTCGTTAGGCACGGAGTATCACCTCTGGTTCGCTCCGGAGCACGACTGGCGCGCCCGTGTCACCGCCTGCGAGCGCGGGCGCCTCTTCGAACTGGAGATGACGCGCGCCATGGACGACTGGATGGGGACGCGCGTGCGCGCCGCACTCGAGGAGCAGGGCGGCATCACCACGGTCCGCTTCGCCCACTTCGGCTGGCGCGAGGCGAGCGAGCACTTCCGCATTTCGTCGTTCTGCTGGGCCATGTACCTGCGGCTGCTGCGGCTGCATCTCGAGCAGGGGCTTGTGGTGGAGTATGCGCGGAGGTTGGAGGTGTAGGGCTGACGACGGGAGGCAGGAGTCGGGAGTGCCAGCGTGTGGCGCGCCGCCAGGCGCGGGCGGATAGCGTTGTCGTGGGGGTGGGCGTATGCTATCGGCGGCGGCTGCCAGGCGTTCCGCCGGCGGCACACGTCATCAACGGGCGCGCTCGCGCCGGATCACCAGGAGGGGAGCTTGGCCTGTCGTCACGATCGCGTGCGCGCGTTGGCGCACGTCGGGGGGAGCCTCGCCGTGTTGCTGCTGGCGGTGCCGTTCGCCGCCGCCGGTGCGCAGCAAGGCGAGGCGCAGCGGGGCGGGGCACCGGTCAACGATCGCCCCAATCCGTACCAAACCGAGGTGGGATGGGCCCGCCTGCCGGAGGGGCGCACGTGGGGGTCAACCAGCGCGGTCGACATCGATCCCGACGGCGTGAGCGTCTGGGTCGGCGAGCGCTGCGGCGCCAATACGTGCGTCGGATCGAACCTCGATCCGATCCTCAAGTTCGACGCGACCGGGAAGTTGGTCAAAAGCTTTGGTGCTGGCCTGATCATGTGGCCGCACGGCATCCACGTCGACCGCCAGGGGAACGTCTGGGTGACCGACGGGCAGGACAACCGCCCGCGTCGCCCGCGCGGCGCTCCGGCCGACGCCCCCCTCCCCCCGGCGCCAGCGAAGATCGTGGGGCACCAGGTCCACAAGTTCTCCCCTGACGGCACGCTTCTCATGTCGCTCGGCGCACCCGGCGGCGGGCGCGACGCCGACTACTTCTGGCAGCCCAACGACGTCCTGGTGGCGCCAGACGGAAGCATCTTCGTGGCCGAGGGACACGGCGGGGACAATGCGCGCATCCTCAAGTTTGCGCCTGACGGGAAGTTCCTGAAGGCGTGGGGGAAGAAGGGGACCGGCAAGGGAGAGTTCGACCAGCCGCATGCGCTGGCCATGGACTCGCGGGGGCGCCTCTTCGTCGCCGATCGCTCGAACAACCGCCTCCAGATCTTCGACCAGGAGGGGAACTTCCTGGACGAGTGGTATCAGTTCTCGCGCATCAGCGGACTCTGGATCGACAAGGACGACACGCTCTACGCCGCCGACTCCGAGTCGGGATCAATCGATCCCGCGCGCAAGGCGTGGCTGCGCGGCATTCGCATCGGGAGCGCGAAGGACGGGACCGTGCGGTACTTCATCCCGGACCCGGACGTGGACTCACGGAACACCAGCGCCGCCGAGGGGGTCGCCGTGGACAAGAACGGCGTGATCTACGGGGCGGAGGTGGGGCCGCGGGCGCTGAAGAGATATGTCAAGAGATAGAAGACGAGAGGACGTAGAAGACGAGAAGACGAGACATGACGAAGGGCGGCGAGGCCTGAGTGCCCCGCCGCCCTTTCTCGTCTTCTCGTCTTCTCGTCTTCTCGTCTTCTCGACCTCTCGTCTTCTCGTCTTCTGATCCTCACCGCCGCAGCGCCAACGCCGTCAGGTTGGTAGACGAGCCAGCCCCAGAAGCAAAGACGATGTACTGCCTCCCCTTGTGCAGGAACGTCATCGGCATCGCCGTCGTCTTGCTCGGGATGCGGACGGCGCCGACCTGCTTGCCGGTCGCCTTGTCCACTGCGAACAGGTGCGGTGGCTGCCCGGGGACGCCGCCGTTGCGGCCGGTGCCGTAGATCACGAGCGTCTTCGTCGTGATGATCTGTGCCTGACCGCGGGCGCCCTGCGGCGGGAGGTTCACCCCGGCGAAGAGCGGATCCTTGCTGGTGACGGGGACCATCCCGCCGTTCGGGGCCCACCACTTCTTGTCGCCGCTGTTGAGGTCGTACGCGGTGATTCCGCCGAGTTCCCTGGGCTTGGCGATCGACACGTCGCCCAGGAGCGACCGGCCGGCACGCGCCGAGAAGCCCTCGCCCTGCAGGTCCTTGCGCGGCTCGTAGCCGGCTGGGGTGGGGAGCGCACCTAAAAGTCCGCAGCTGTCGTGCGGCGAGGAATAGCGGAACTCCGAGCACGGGTCCTTCTGTAGCGTGATCGTGCTCAGTCCCGACTGCGCTCCGACGTAGGCCATCCCGGTCTCGGGGTCGACGGCCACTCCGCCGTCGATGTTGGCCCCGCCCGAGGCGCCGGGGTTGTACCACGAGCAGGTGAGCCCGCTCTTTCCGCCGTCGGCGGGCTGCCCGGGGATGTAGTACGGCCCCATGCGGCAACGCGTCGCAATCTTGAGCGCGGAATCCTTGATGGCCGGCGTGTAGTCGATCAGGTCGCTCTCGACCAATCCCTGCTGCGAGTAGGGTGCAGGCCGGGTGGGAATCGGCTGCGTGGGCCACGCTTCCTCGCCCGGCACCTCGCTCGCGCCGACCTTCGTCTCAACGATCGGCCAGATCGGCTCACCGGTGGCGCGGTCGAAGACGTAGAGCCACCCCTGCTTGGTGGCCTGCGCCACGATCTTCCGTTTCTGCCCGTTCGCCGTGACATCGAGGAGATTTGGGGCGGTCGGCGTGTCGTAGTCCCAGATGTCGTGGTGCACGAACTGGAAGTGCCAGCGCCGCGCCCCGGTCCTGACGTCGATGGCGACGAGCGAGTTGCCATACAGGTTGGCGCCGGGGCGATGGCCACCGTACTCGTCCATCAGCGGCATCCCGGTGGGGATGTAGACGAGGCCCAGTTCTGGGTCGGCGGCGTACGGCGCCCACGGATCGACCTTTCCCACCCCCGGCGTGCCGAGCTTGGTCCCGTTCTTCCAGGTCTCGGCGCCGAACTCCCCCGCCTGTGGAATGAGGTTGAACTTCCACAGCATCTTCCCCGTACGGACGTCGAAACCGCGAATGAAGCCGTGGACGTTCTTGATGCGGATGGGATAATAGCCGTGGATCGACGAGTTGCCGACGACGATCACGTCACCGACCATCTGGGCCGGTGAGCTGTTGGCAATTTGTCCCTCGGCGGGATCGATACCGGTCGTGCCATCGGCCCCCGTCTTCGTCTGCTCGTTCCACGTCTCGCCGGGGCGGGCACGGCGGGCCGGGGCGGCGTCGGAGATGATGAGCGGGCCGGAGTCATCGACGGCGAGCGGGACGATCGGGTAACCGAGCCCCTCCATGAGGTCGACGATTCCGTTCTTCCCGAACTTGGGGTCGGGGATTCCGGTCTTCGCGTCGAGCGAGGCCAGGTGATAGCCCGGGGTGATGACGATGACACGCTCCTCGCGCCCGTCGGTCCAGTAGGCGAGGCCGCGCCCGGCAAACTGGCGCGGCGCCTTCTGCCAGCGGATCCCTTCGTCGAGGCGCCACATCCACAGCGTCTCCCCGGACTCGGGATCGATCGCCGTGGCGACGCGACGCGTGGTCGCGACGGTGAACAGGCGCCCGTTCGCGTAGAGCGGCGTCGTGCGATAGTACTCGTCCGCACCGAAGGCCCCCGAGTTCCACGTCCACGCCACCCTCAGCGAGTCGAAGTTGCCGGCGTTGATCTGGTCGAGGGAGGAATAGCGCGTCCCCCAGGCATCACCGGCCCAGAAGCGCCACTCGCCCGGCACGTTGCCGCGCACGAGTGCCTTCCCCTGCGAGGCACTGGAATCGCCAACGCGGGCGAGTGAGGCGCCGATCAGCGCCGCGCCCACCACCACCGCCGTCCCTAACGAGCGCCGGGTTGTCCATCGTTGCGTCATGGTCGTTTCGATCCTCGAGCGTGTGGGTGTTGCGGTGTGGAGTTGCGGTGCGAAGTCGAGATGCGGTCGTCAGCGCCCATTCGTCTCGATGCGGATGCGGCGGGCGGCGAGCGTATCGGACGGGAGTTCCTCATCGCCCGATGGGAGACCGTTGAGCATCAGGATGTAGGCGGTCACGTCCGCGTACTCCTCGCTCGTCAGGCTCCCCGGGTTGTTCTTCGGCATCTTCTCCGACATGAAGGCGAGCAGGTCTGCGATGCGCTTCCCACCCCAGGCATTCTTGAAGACGACGCCGGTGTGTGAGGCAGGGGTGTGGCACTCGCGGCATGTCCCCACGTAGATGTCCTTTCCGCGTGCCGCCTGCGCGTCGGTGTAGACCCCCGCGAGCGTCGAACGCATTTCCTCGCCCGCCTGCGCGTGCATCGGTCCCGCAGCCGCCAGGGCGATGCAGGCCAGCACGGCGAGCGTCCCCCCCGCTGGGCGTGACGACGTGCGGGAAAGCCGGGCGATGAACAGCGCGACGCCCCACAGGACGGCGACGATGATGAGCAGGAGCATTACACCACGCATGAGGGAGATGGCCAGCGCCATGTCGAGGGCGGGCCAGGTAACGCGATATTCGCGCACGACGGAAAACCGTGCCGTCATCCAATGCCAGGCTTCGTGGGCGACGATGGTGGAGAGGATGATCGTCCCGACTCGCTCGTCGACCACCTTGCGGAAGATCCATCCGAGCAGCGGGATGGCAAGGGTGATCATCAGGAGCTGTCCCAGCTCGACGCCGACGTTGAAGGCAACGAGCGAGGCCAGGAGGTGCGTCCCCGCGAACTGGAGCGAATCGCGCAGGGCGAAGGAGAAGCCGAAACCGTGCACCAGCCCGAAGCCGAAGGCCACCATCCAGCGTCGGTCGAGTCGCGCCCCCGCGATATTCTCGATCGCCATCACGACGATGGACGCCGCGATGAGGAACTCGATGAGGGGAGGGAACCACGCAGCTCCCGGGGCCACGCCTAACGCCGAGGCGATGAGGGTGATGGAATGGGCCGCGGTGAAGGCCGTGACCACCCCCACCAGCGGGCGCAACCGGCGGAAGGGGATGACGAGGCAGAGGAGGAAGAGGAGGTGATCGACGCCGGTGAGGATGTGCTGGAATCCGAGCGCCACGAACTGCCCCGCCGCCTGCAGCGCCCCGGGGTCGAGACGCACGAGCCCGGGATTTCCCTCGTACCGGTAGGCGCGCTCGCTCCCGTCGGATGCAACCCAGCGCAGCACGGTCGTTGTGACGACGCCGAGGTGGGCGAGCAGCGGGCGGATCGAGAAGCGGGACGCTGGCGAGGCGATGGGATAGGACAGGACGACGTCGAGCATCGCCTGCCGCCAGGGGAGTTCGATGTCGTTGGCGAGGGGGGGCAACGACACGCCGGCCACCGCCCGGCCGAAGTCCTCGAAGCTCCGATCGGAGGGGAGGGCGATGCGCGCGGCGACGACCCGGCCGTTCGGGAGGCGGCGCTCACCCTCATACAGCTCGAGGTAGCCGGCAATCCAGAGCGTCGCCGCCTCGGAGAGGAGCGGGGAGACCCGGGCGATATCGAGATACTCGCCGCGAAAGAGGGGGATCTCGACGTCACGCACCGTCTCGAGCGGGACTCGGATCACCAGCCGAAGCTGCGTGCTGTCGGCGCGTGCGATGACCTGCAGCGCGGCGCGCGCCGGCACCTCGTGCCCGTGCGCACGGGAGACCGTGGCCAGGACGAGGAGGAGGAGGGCGACCGCGTGGCGCACGATGCGCGGCGGTGCAGCGAGGCTCCGCTTCAGGGAAATCGGACGAGGGGGTCGAGGTTCATGCGCGCAGCACATCCATACGCCCGCCGCCCGGCAGACGCTGGAGTTTGCGTCCTCACTGGACGCGAGGCGGAACGGGACCATAGTATGGTCGCCGCACGCCGCGCCCACGAGTACTGCGCCCCCGTTTGCGCGGAAACGGGGAGACCCACACGATGGAACGGTCGCCCATGACGGGATCGCGGAAGGTGCTGGCTGCCACGCTGCTCGTGGCCTCGATTGCCGCCGTTGGCGTGGGGCAGCGCGCATTGCAGGGGGCGGCGCAAGGGAAGGCGGTACAGGCTCCCACATTCGACGTCGACCCGTTCTGGCCGCAGCCGCTGCCGAACCACTGGGTCCTCGGCTCGGTGATCGGCGTCGGCGTCGACGCGCGCGACCACGTGTTCATCGTGCACCGCCAGCAGACGCTCAATGCGCGCACCGAGATCGGCGCGGCGTCGAATCCCCCGACCGGCGAGTGTTGCACACCCGCTCCGCCAGTGCTGGAATTTGCTCCTGACGGCAAGCTGGTCAACGCATGGGGAGGGCCGGGTGAGGGGTACACGTGGCCGGAGTCCAACCACGGCATCGCCATCGATCACAAGGACAACGTCTGGATCGGCGGCAACGGACAGGGGGATTCGCACATCCTCAAGTTCACGCACGAGGGGAAGCTCCTGCAGCAAATCGGCCTCCCGGGGCAGGGGGCCAACAGCAATGCGCTGGAGCACTTCGGGCGCGTGGCCAAGATCTCGTTCGACGCCGCCGCCAATGAGGCGTACGTCTCCGACGGCTACAGCAACAAGCGCGTGGCGGTGCTCGACATGAACACCGGGGCCATCAAGCGCTACTGGGGGGCGTACGGCAACAAGCCCGACGACACCAACCTCGGTCCGTACAACCCCGACGCCCCGCTGACCCAGCAGTTCCGCAACCCCGTGCACTGCGCCGAGCCGAGCAACGACGGGCTGGTGTACGTGTGCGACCGGCCTAACGACCGCATCCAGGTCTTCCAGAAGGACGGGAAGTTCGTGAAGGAGGCACGCATCGCTCCCCGGACGCTCGGTGACGGCTCGGTCTGGGACATCGCCTTCTCCAAGGATCCGCAGCAGAAGTACATCTACCTCGCCGATGGCAAGAACGAGCGGGTCTACGTCATCGAACGCCAGTCGCTCGACGTCCTCACCAGCTTCGGCGACGGCGGGCGACAGCCCGGGCAGTTCTTCGCCGTGCACAGCATTGCGACCGACTCGAAGGGGAACATCTACACGACGGAGACCTACGAGGGGAAGCGACTGCAGAAGTTCGTCTACAAGGGACTCGCCCCGGTGACGGCGAAGAATCGTGGCGTCCCCTGGCCGGGGAGGCGCTGACGGGAGGACACCGCCGCGTCGGCGCGGCCTCGACATGGGCGAGTCGGCAACGCCCCGCTCCGGAAGTACGCGGCTTGAAACGACAGCACGGAGGTCGCGTAGTGAAAGGCGGACGATCAGATTTATCGCTGGTCCCCCCACGCCGACCGGTTCCTCGCGCCGATCCCTGAGGTCTCCGCATGCAGTCCGTCACCGCCGCCCCGCCCGCTCCCCCCACC
>DAIESF010000041.1 GCA_027346425.1 Gemmatimonadota bacterium
ATGGTGAGCCGGCCGAGGGTGTGCGCGTGCAGCTTGTCCCGCCAGTGCACCGACCAGTCGATCGCCTCGGTCGGCGACGTTTCGCAGGTGGCGTCGGGGACCGCTGCGTGCACCTGGCGGATGACCGACTCGACGTCCGTCTCGGGGGGAAAGTGGGTGACCAGGGCGGCACCGTCTTCGTGCAGCCCCTGGGCGCCGGCGGCGAAGAGAGCCGCCGAGGCTTCGTCGCGGTGCCCGGGGGCGTGCACGCGGAGCGAGGTCCAGGTCACGCGCCTAACGCTTCCTTCATCTTGGTCCAGAATCCCTTGTTCCGCCCCTGTTCCGGCGGGGCGCCGTGCAGCGCCGCCAGCTGCTTGAGCAGCTCTTCCTCCTCGCGAGTGACGCTCTCCGGCGTCCACAGCTGCACGCGGACGTGCAGGTCACCCATCCCCGACGAGTTCACCCGCGGCAGGCCCCGCCCCCGCAGGTGCAACACCTGCCCGCTCTGCGTCCCGGCAGGGATGCGCACCGTCATGGCCCCCGTCACCGTCGGCACCTCGACGTCCGAGCCGAGCACCAGCTGCGGGTAGGCCACGAGCACCTCGGTGTAGAGGTCCTCCCCGTCGCGCTCGAAGCGCGCGTCCTCGGCCACCTCGAAGACGACCAGGACGTCACCCCGCCCGCCCCCCCGCGGCCCCGCGTTTCCGAGCCCGCGCAACGTCATGTACTGACCCGAGGAGACCCCCGCCGGGATCTGCACCGGGATCGTGTGCTCGCCGCGCACGCGCCCCTCGCCACGACACTTCTTGCACGGCGCGGTGACGACGACGCCCTCACCCGAACACATCGGGCACGGCACGACGGACACAAACTGCCCGAAGAAGGAGCGCTGCGCGCGCCGCACCTCGCCCGAGCCCGCGCAGGTGTGGCAGGTCTGCGGCTTGGTCCCCGGCTCGGCCCCCGTCCCCTCGCACTTGTCGCACGCATCGAGGAGCTTCACGGTGAACGTCTTGGTCACCCCGGCGGCCACTTCGGCCAGCGTGAGGTCAACGGTGATCTTCACGTCCTGCCCCGTGCGCGGCCCGCGCTGCCGTCCCCCCTGCTGGAAGAAGTCGCCCAGACCGGAAAAGGCGCCGAAGTCCTTCATGAAGATGTTGAGCGCTTCGGACAGGTCGACGTGGTGGAAGCCGCCGCCGCCGGCGCCCCCCTTCAGTCCCGCCTCGCCATACCGGTCGTAGGCCGCGCGCTTGTCCGCGTCATGCAGTACGTCGTACGCCTCCGTGATCTCCTTGAACTTCTCCTCGGCCTCCTTGGAACCGTTGTTCCGGTCCGGATGCCACTTCGTGGCCAGCTTCCGGTAGGCCTGCTTGATCTCGTCATCGGACGCACCGCGCGCGACGCCGAGCGTCGTATAAAAATCGGCCATGGGCCTCGGTCAGCTAGTGAAGAATATCGGAGACCAGGAGCGACGTGTGTCGCACCAAGGCTATCACCTTGTCGTACGGCATGCGCGTCGGGCCAATCACGCCGATCACGCCATTCAGCGCCCCCACCCGGTACTCCGCCGTCACGATCGTGAAGCTCTCGAGCCGCGGGTCGCCGTGCTCGTTGCCGATCGTGATCGAGATCCCCGGCGACGTGGAACGCCCGCGCAGGAGTTGTCCGAGGTGCGCGCGCGTCTCGGTGAGCGCCAGCAGGCGCCGCATCCCCTCTCCGCTCGAAAACTCCGGCTGCTGGGCCAGCACCGACGCCTGTCCCAGCACCACCTCCTCCTCCGCACCGGTCACGGGGAGGTCGAAGAGTGTCTCCCCTTCCTGGACGAAGACGTTGAGCAGCTCACTCACCCCCCCGGACGCTCCCGAATCGCGCAGGCGCTCGCCTAACGAGGAGCGAATGGTGCGCAGCGACAGCCCGCCCAAGCGCTCGTTGAGCACCAGCATCACCTCGGCGACCGCACTCTCGGCGATCTGGCTGTCCACTTCGACGAAGATCGTGCGCACCGCCCCACCCTCGAGCGTGAGCACGAGGAGGAGACGCTCGTTGGAGACGCGAATGAGGTCGAGACGCTGGAGCACGGCATTGTCGAGGCTGGGGCCGAGTGCGACGCCCAGTTCCTGCGTGACGATCGAGAGGCTCTGCGCGGCCTTCCGCAGGATCGCCTCGATCGCGGACGCTCCGCCCAACGACAAGTGCTCCGAGATGCGCTCCGCCTCGGCGCGCGGAAGCGCGCGCGCCCGCATGAGCGAGTCGACGTACAAGCGATACGCGATGTCGGTCGGGATGCGACCGGCGGAGGTGTGCGGGTGGTACAGGTACCCCTTCTCCTCGAGGTCACTCATCGTGTTTCGGATGGTGGCCGGGGAGACGCCGAGCCCGAAACGCTTCGAGATCGTGCGCGAGCCAGCGGGCTCCGCCGTCTCGACGTAGCTCTGGATGACGGCCTCGAGGACGCGCCGCTCGCGTTCCGACAACTCTGGGAGCGCCATAAGTCTAAAGCTAGTAACGACTTCGGTGGTCAGTCAAGGTGGCCACCACGGCGTCCAGGCGCAGCCATCCGGTGGGGGTCAGCACGAGGCGATCGCCCCGGCGAATCCCCCAGCCGGCATCGATCCACTTGTCGACCAGGGGAGCATCGCGCGGATCCATCGCCGCGCCCTGCAGCGTGCGCAGGCCGACATATACCCCCTCAAGCTCGCGCTGTGCCGGTGTGAGCCGTTCACTCCCCCCGATCGGATCGCCCCCCTGCGCGATGCGCAACTGCCAGGCGACGAACTCGCGCTCGTTCCAGCGGCGCACGTCCCCGTCGAAACCATGCGCCCCCGGCCCAAGCCCGAGATATGGGACGCCCCGCCAATAGGCCGAGTTGTGGCGCGCCTCGCGTCCCGGGAGCGCCCAGTTGGAGACCTCGTAGTGCAGGTACCCCGCCGCCGCCAATCGATCGTGCGCGGCGAGGAAATCCGCTTCATAGCGTTCCTCCTCGGCGTCGTGCACTTCACCCCGCGCGCGCCAGCGCGCGAGTGGGGTCCCCCCCTCGACGGTGAGCCCGTACGCCGAGACGTGGGGAGGGCGAAGGGCGATCGCCTCATCGAGATCGCGTCCCCAGTCGCGCGGAACTTCGCGCGGCAGGGCGTAGATGAGGTCGAGCGACCAGTTGTCGATCCCTTGGTCGGCGAGGACGCGCACCGCGCGGCGTACCGACGCCACGTCGTGGGTACGGTGCATCCACGCGAGCACCCCGGGATCGAAGCTCTGCACCCCGAGCGAGATGCGATTGACCCCTGCCGCCACCCACCGCCGGACGGCGTCGTCGTCGAGGTCGTCGGGGTTGGCCTCCACGGTGACCTCTGCCCCCGGCGCGAGGGTAAACCAACGCTGCACGATCTCGATGGCGCGGGCCATGCCGTCGCCGCCAAGACGCGATGGCGTACCGCCACCGAAGTAGAGCGTGTCGAGGGGGACGCGGACGACGCCGGGGGCCAGACGGATCGCCAGCTCTCCCTCGAGTGCGCGTAGGAACGGCTCGACCGGCGTGACCCGGCGGACGGCGATGGCGAAGTCGCAGTACGAGCAACGGCGCGCACAGAACGGGACGTGCACGTACACATGCCGGTAGGCGACGTCACGTCCAGGCGCCTGCGCGCTGGTCCCGGTCAAGGCGCGTAGCTCAGCGTGAGGTCGTTGCGCCTGACGAGCCCCGCCGGGTCGCAGGCGACCGCACCGTGCAGCGTGAGGGTGGAGATGGCGATCCCGACCTCGCGCGGCGAGAGGGTGCAGGCGCGCAGCAGTTCGTCGGGGAAGTGCGGGCCATGGGCGAGGACCGCGAGGAGGCGCCCCTCGGCCGAGTCGGGGGCAAACGCCATGGCGGCATCGCCTGACGCAGTGTGCGCCGCTCGCGCGCCGCCCGTGGCCGCGACGTCGGGCGACGCCACGCGACTCCAGTCGGGGCCGGCGGCTGCAACGCCTGCGGAGGGCGCGTCGAGTGTGGGCTTACCCGCCACCACCCCACCGCGCATTGCGTCGCGCCCCCGGCGCGTGAGGCCGAGGAGGGAGACGATGTCGTCGAAGGCGGTGATGGTCTGCGCGCCATCGCGCAGCAGGAGGTTGGCCCCGAGCGACGAGTCGACACCGATCGGCCCCGGGACGGCGGCAACGAAGCGATCGAGCGCAAAGCCGAGTTGCGCGGTGATGAGGGCCCCCGACTTGGGGCCAGCCTCCACGACGACGATCACGTCGGCCAGGGCCGCGATGAGTCGATTGCGTCGCGGGAAGGCACCGGGATGCGCCAGGCGCCCGGGGGGAAGCTCGGAGATGACCAGCCCATGGCTCGCCACCGCCGCGTGCAACGTCGCGTTGGCACGTGGGTAGGGGACGTCGACTCCGGTCCCCTGCACCGCGATGGTCGGGCCACCGCCAGCCAGCGCTCCGGCATGCGCCTCGGCGTCGATGCCG
>DAIESF010000066.1 GCA_027346425.1 Gemmatimonadota bacterium
ACGGCGCCGAAGGGGCGCTGCAGCAGTCTGTCGACGACGTGATCGTCCACACCTCGTTGCTCGGTGACGAGGTGGAGTCGACCTCGACGTGGATCGAGTGGGAGGACGTCTCGGAAGGGCGCCTCCGAGGCGACTGGGCGACCACCGGGACCTTCTCGGTCACGCAGGACAACGTGCTCCGTGCCCGGTATGCGGCGCAGAGTGCCGCCGAGCGCATCAAGGCGGTCCTCGGCGCCAGCGCGAACACGAGCCCGCTCCTGACGCAGGTGTCTTGGGTGGACGGCTTCGCCGACCTCTTCCTCGGCATGTCGTTCTGCGAGGGGCCGCTCACCCAGGGCGGGCCGCGCTCCCCCAACACCGCCTTCTTCCCACAGGCGGTGACGAAGCTGACGGCGGCGCTGACGCTGGCCAATGGACTCCCCGCGGCCGACAAGGCCAAGTGGGTTCCGATCATCCAGGCCAGCCGCGCGCGCGCCAACCTGTTCGCCGGCAACCTCGACGCGGCCCTCGCCGATGCGCAGGCGATCCCGGCAGGCTTCCACAAGGACGCGATCTACGCCGACGCGGCGGCGGTACAGCAGAGCTGGACCGGCAACCAGTTCCACCAGAACCGCAACCGGTCGGGTGGGCTGCGTCGCAAGTACCACACTCGCGTGCTGGGGGCCTTCACCAACTCCTCCTACACCACCGGATACCTGGCCGACTGGTACGACACGACCAAGCCCGATCCGCGCATGGCGGTCACGCGGAAAGAAGGCGAGCTGGGTGTGAACAACCGCTTCGCGTACTTTGGCATCACCAAGTACAACGATCGCGGTGCGGACCAGCCGATGGTGACCTCGAAGGAGATGAACCTGATCGCCGCCGAGGTCTACATGAAGAAGAACGATTACGCGAACATGGCGGCCAAGCTTAACGTCGAGCGCACCGCTGTCGGGCTGGCGCCGATCCCGGCGCCGACCAACGCCGCCGATGCCCTGACTGCGCTGCTCAACGAGCGCATGGCGGTGCTGTTCGTCGAAGGGTTCCGCGCGTACGACCTGCATCGCTACAACCTGGTGGGGACGGCACTCGGACCGGGGCGCGCGACCATGCTCCCGCTCTCGCGCAACGAGATCCTGGCCAACCCCAGCATGAAGGAAGGCGAAGCCACCTGCCCGAAGATTTCCTGAGCAACGTGGTAGAACTGGACGGGGGGCGGGGCGACACGCCTCGTCCCCCGTCGCATTATCCGCCGTCGTGGCGGGAAGGAGCGGGCGATGATTGCACCTGACGGCAAGGGCGGTGCCGCCGCGGCGCCGGACGCCTCGCGCGAGGGGTACTCGCGCCGGGAATTCGTGCGCGTGATGGGGTTCGCGGTGGGGGCCCTCTCCTTCGCCGGAGAAGGGTGCGGTGGCGGGGGCGACGTGGCGGGTCCTCCCATCGCGTTAGGCGCGGTCGAGGGCGTTGTCACCGACGTGCAGGGGGCGCCGCAGGCGAATTTTGGATCGCTGATCCTCATGTACCCCAGCGGGCAGCACGTGGGGATCACCGTCTCTCCCGACGCCGCCGGGAAGTTCCGCTTCGGCAACCTCACCCCGGGCGACTACCAGCTGCGATTCCAGGCGGCCGGGCAGGCGATCGTCCCCGAGCCGTACCAGCACCCCATCAAGTTCACCGTACCGGCCGGGAAGGCCACCACCCTTACGGTGAGGATCCAGCGCGGCACCTTCAGCCAGAACCAGGTGGAGATCTACTGCGGCGACGACTTCTACCAGCTCCAGCCCAACGGCGCGGAGAACGGGGAAACGGTGGTCAAGCTCGGGACGATCGTCTGCTGGTACAACGTGGGACTCAAGGTGCACACCGTCACCGGCGGCCCGTGGAACGACTCCGGCGACCTCCAGAAGACGCAGTCCTACATCTGGGTCGCCTCGGTGACCGGTCTGCACGCCTACCAATGCAAGTACAACCAACCCGGGATGCGCGCGACGCTGCGCGTGGTCCCGTAGCAGGACCCGCTCCACGAGCAACGGAGCGTCGCCGCTCCGCGTAACGGCTATGCCCACACCTGGAGTCACTCACCCATGACCAACCGCGTCATTCGACTGCTCGCGCCAGCCCTGCTGCTGGCGACCGGCCCGCTGGCGGCGCAAGTCACCTACTCCCGCGCCGAGCAGCTCCTCAACTGGAACACCGATCGCCTGGTAAGCGGCGACCAGGTGCAGCCACAGTGGCTCAAGGACGGCAACCGCTTCTGGTACCGCAACAAGACGGCAAGCGGCGCCGAGTTCGTCCTCATCGACCCGGTCTCCAACGCCCGTCGCCTCCTCTTCGATCACGTGAAGCTGGCGCAGGCGATGACTGCCGCCGCCGACACCGCCTTCGACGGCAACAAGCTCCCCTTCCCGACCTTCCGCTTCACCAACGACGGCGACAACGAAGGCGAGATCGAGTTCAACGCGGCACGCAAGCGCTTTACGTGCAACATCACGACCTACAAGTGCGTGGCGGGTGACACGCTCCCGAGCGACGTCCCCTACGTGGCGTCGCCCGACAAGAAGCTCGAGGCGTTCATCGCGAAGAACAACCTGTGGGTGCGCAACCACGTCACCAAGCAGGACTCGGTGCAGCTCACGACCGACGGGGTGGACTACAACAGCTACGGCATCAACATGCCGCGTCCCAGCCAGCTGCAGCGCCCACAGCCGCAACGCCCCAACCTCCGCTGGTCGCCCGACGGGAAGAAGATTGCGGTGATGCGGCTGGACGAGCGGTACGTGGAGCACATGCACTACATCTCGTACACGCCGCAGCGCCCCAAGCACTACTCGCAGCCGTACGCGCTCCCGGGTGACACGGCGGTCCCGTACCCGCGCCTGCACATCGTCGACCTTGCAAGCAAGTCCAACGTCGTGGCCCAGCTCCCGGTTCGCCCCAACCTGCTGTCGATCGGCGGGTCGGTGCGCGACTCGGCGTGGGCGGAGAACTCGCAGAAGGTCCACGTCTCGTGGCTGATGCGCGGCTCCAAGGCCGCCTACCTCGCCGAAGTCGATGCGTCGTCAGGCGCCACGCGCGTCATCGCCCGTGACACCGGCAAGACGTATGTCGAGATCTCCGATCCGCAGGACCCGGGGTCGTTCTACGTCACGAAGGACCTGAAGGACGCCTTCTGGTGGTCGGAGCGCGACGGCTGGGGACACCTGTACCGTTTCGACGGGGCCGGGGTGGCGAACATCGCGTCGACCGACGGCGATGGCGGGATGTCGCTGGCCCCGGAGCCCAAGGCGCAAATCACCTCGGGGCCGTGGCAGGTGGGACAGATCTCCTACGTGGACGAAACGGCGCGGCAGGTCTACTTCACCGGTCGCGGGCGTGACGGCTTCCTCTACTATCCCAAGCTGTATCGCACCGGCTACGACGGCGGCGCGGTCACCCTCCTTACGCCGGAGGACGGCCACCACGTCATCTCGTTCAGCCCGAGCGGGAAGTACTTCGTCGACAGCTACTCCCGCGTGGAGACGGCGCCGGTGACGGTGCTGCGCAGCGCTGCCACGGGCACCGTGATCCGCAGGCTCGAGGAGGGCGATGTCTCGCGCCTCAAGGCAGTCGGCTGGCGTCCGGCGCAGGTCTTCAGCGTCAAGGCGCGTGACGGCGTCACCGACATCTACGGGTTGCTCTACCTCCCGCCCAACATCGATTCGACGAAGAAGTACCCGATCATCACGCACATCTATCCGGGACCGCAGGTGGGGTCGGTCGGGTCGTGGAGCTTCAAGAACGGCGGCGAGCCGTTCTCCCTCGCCGAACTGGGCTTCGTCGTCATCCAGCTCGATCACCTCGGCACGCCGCTGCGCTCCAAGGTTTTTCACGACAACTAC
>DAIESF010000086.1 GCA_027346425.1 Gemmatimonadota bacterium
GACAGGTTTTACTATTTTCTCCGCGCCGCCGCCTCACCCACTGCGCCACAAACCGCCCTCGCTACCGTCGCCCACCCCGGCCGCCCCCTCGCCGCCAACTGCTTCCAGTGCCACGGCACCGACGGCGTCGCCGGCGAACTCAAGATCGCCGGCGAGAGCGTGTCCGAGATCGTGAGCGAACTCGACGAGATGCGCACCAAGAATCCCGGCAGCAACATCATGAACGTGCATGCGCTCGCCTATACCCCCGCGGAGATCACCCTGATCGCCGACTACTTCTCCAAACAGGGGCACTGACCATGCAACGCCGAAAATTCCTGCAGGGCCTAGGAATGGCCGGACTCGGGCTCACCGCCTTCCGGTCCGCCCTCGGACAATCGTCAGCTGCACCCCTCGGCGCCACCGGGCGCGTCGTCGTCGTCGGAGGCGGCATGGGCGGCACCACCGTCGCCAAGTTCCTGCGCCTGTGGGGCGGCCCGGGACTCGACGTCACCCTCGTCGAGCCTAACGCGACCTACTATTCGAACATCTTCAGCAACATGGTGCTCACGGGCGAACGGTCCCTGAGCCAGCTCGGCTTCACCTATTCCGCCCTCAGCAGCCGCTACGGTGTGAAGGTCATGGCGGCCTCCGTCACGGCCATCGACCCCGTCGGGAAGAGCGTCGCGCTGTCCAACGGCACCCGCCTCTCCTACGATCGCCTCGTCCTCTCCCCGGGCATCGACTTCGAACCGCTCCCGCTCAGCGGATCGGCCGCCAACCAGGCCAGGATCGTGCACGCCTGGAAGGCCGGCGCGCAGACCACCTCGCTCAAGGCGCAGATCCAGGCGATGACCAGTGCCGACACCTTCATCCTCACCATTCCGCCCAAGCCCTATCGCTGTCCTCCTGGCCCCTACGAGCGCGCCTGTGTCGTCGCTGACTATCTCAAGACCGTGAAGCGGGGCGGGAAGGTCGTCATCCTCGATGCCAACCCCGGCATCCAGGCCGAGCCCGTGAACTTCACGCGCGCCTTCAACGTCACGCACAAGGGAGTCATCACCTATGTGCCGAACGCGATCGTCACGGCGATCGACGCCGACACCATGACGGTCACCACCGCCGCCGCCGGCACCTTCAAGGGGAAGGTCATCAACGCCATCCCCACCCACAAAGCGGGGAACCTGATCACCGCGTCGGGCATCGGCCTCGCCAATGCCCCAGGGCCCAACGGAGTCCCCGGCAAGTTCGCCGGTGTCGACGTCCTCACCTACGAATCGACCGCGGTCCCCTTCGTGCACGTGCTCGGCGACGCCTCGGCCACCACCCAGCCCAAGGCCGGCCACATCGCCAACGCCGAAGCCAAGGTCTGCGCCGATGCCATCATCCAGCTGCTGAGCGGCGGCACCGTAAACCCGGCGCCGATGACCAACTCGTCGTGCTTCACCCCCATCACGAAGACCACCGCGTCGTGGCTCTCGGTCGTGTATCGCTACGATCCGGCCTCGCGGACGATGGTGCCGACCGGCAATGGTGTCACCGAGTCGCAGTATGCCGACAGCGAGAACTACGAGGACATGTTGAAGTGGTTCACGAACCTCATGTCGGACACGTTCAAGTGAGGGATGGCGTGGGAAGGCGGTCGGGATAGGAGCGAATTGGGGTCAGAATCGGGGTCAGAGTCATCGAGAAGTTGGTTCGTACACTCTGACCCCACTGGACCAATCGCTACCTCGTTCGCATCAGCGCCAGACCATGGCGCTTCCCGGACGCGTGCGCCATCGTAGCGGCCCCTTCCTCTCCCGCCACGCGCCCCTGATGCTCACCACCTTCCTCGCTCTCGCCCTGCAGCAGGGCCCCCCTCCCCCTCCCCGCTCGGTCGACGCCGACACCCGCGCCTGGTGGAACCTCACGAGCGTCCTCTCCAGCGACTCCATGGAAGGGCGCGACACCGGATCGCCCGGCTACCAGCGTGCCGCCAATGTCGTCGCCAAGCGCCTCGCCGCCGCCGGCGTGAAGCCGTTAGGCGACAACGGCACCTGGTTCCAGGCCGTCCCCATGGAAGAGGTCGCGATCACCCGGGCCAGCATCCAGGTCGGCGACCGCCCCCTCGCCTTCCTGCGCGACATCACTGCCCCCGCTTCTATTCCCGAATCGCTCGATGGCGCGCTCGTCTATCGCGGCTACTGCGGCGCCGACGCGTTAGGCGACGTGCGAGGCAAGTTCGTCGTCTGCCACGCCACGCGCCGCGCCGGGTTACCGAGCGACCAGGACCGGCGCGCCGCCCTTTCCGCGGCGGGGGCCGTGGGGATGATATCAATCGCCGACCCCGGCTTCACCATCGAGCCTCCGCGCTGGCCCTTTGCCTACGCGCGCAGCGTCTCCCTCGCCGGGTCACCGCCTCCGCAGCGTCCGGGGCTCACCACCCTCACGCTTAACGCCGCCGCACTCGGAAAGGTGATCGAGCGGAGCGGGCGCAACGCCGATTCTCTTGTCGCCGCCGGCAGTGCCGGGGCGCCGCTCCCGTCGTTCGATATTCCCGATCGCTTGCGCGCTTCGTTCACCACCGCGCGGCGTTCCCTGTCGTCACCTAACGTGGTCGGCATCCTCCCGGGCACCGACTCAACCAGGGCCGGCGAAGCCATCGTGCTCAGCGCCCACCTCGACGGCTATGGCTACGGCGAACCGGTCAACGGCGACTCGCTCTACAACGGCACCCTCGACGACGCCGCCTACGTCGCCCTCATCGTGCGGTTGGCCGAGCGTCGCGCGGGGAAGGGATTCCGCCGCCCGATCATCTTTGCCATCGTGACCGGCGAGGAGAAGGGGCTGTTCGGCTCCCGCTGGTTTGTCTCCCATCTCCCGGTCCCCAAGGCGCAGATTGCGGGGAACATCAACCTCGACCAGATCCGCCCCCTCTTCCCGCTCGACCTCCTCACCGTCCACGCCCTCGACGACACCTCGCTTGGCGACGACGCACGCGCCGTGGCCTCGTCGCTCGGTATCCAGGTGCAGAACGACCCCGAGCCCGAGCGCAACCTGCTGCGACGCTCCGACCACTGGACCTTCCTCCAGGCCGGCATCCCCGCCACCAACTTCGTATTCGGCTATCGTCCAAACACCGAGAGCGAGCGCATTTACCGTCGCTGGTACCGCGAGGGGTACCACACGCCGGCCGATGACCTGAATCAGCGCATCGACTGGGGGGCGGCGACGAAGTTCAACCAGTTCTTCTATGGGTTGGTGGAGCGGGTGGCGGAGGGGGAGCGGAGGCCGGTGTGGAAGGAGGGGAGCAGGTTGAGGGCGGCGAGATAGGGGGCGTTGAGGTGAACACCCGCTTCGGCGGCGCCCACAGCGACCGGGATTGGCTCTCACGGCAGGAGTGACAATCACTTGAAGAAACAGAAGACGTCAGCAACAAAGATCGAGGCCCTCGAGATCACGAGCTTTCGGCTCGTCGCTGGCCTCACCGGCGCCGACTTCGTGAAGGCGAACGAAGACATCAACGCCTACCTGCGGCGCCAACCCGGCTTCCGCTGGCGCCGCATCACCCAGGACGCTGACGGCACGATCACCGACATCGTTGCGTGGGAGTCCGCCGCACACGGCGAGCGCAGCGCCGCCGGGATCATGACGGAAATGGCCGATTCCCCGGTCCACGCCACAATCGACCACCGCACGGTCGATTTCCGGATCGCGCCGGTGCTGCAGCAGGTCGACTGACGAGTCCGCACCGAGGATCGCATCGTCGAGCGGACGGCATTGCAGTGGCGCCGGCGGCGCTGCTCGGTGTGTGAGCAGTCACGCTCGACGCCCACCGCTCACTCGGCGCCATCGAGGCTGAGCATCACGGCCGGCCTGCCGTAGGTGCCGCCGATGGTGGTGGTGCGGGTCGACCAACCGTCACACGCGGCGATCCGACGAGCTACTTCTCGCGCAACCTCCGCAGCGCCTCGAGGAGTTCGATGTCGGCATCGTCCTGCGTCCGCCCGGTGCGCTTCGACTCGATCAGGTGCGCCAGCGAGACCGTCGGAATCGGGACGCCTTCCACGTCGAACACCGCGATCTCCCGCTCCGCGTCATCCCACGTGAGGTTCCAGGCGCGCGTGAGCACGTCGACGTTAGGCGTGTCGCCGACCATGGTCACGGCGCGCGCGACCACGTCCCGCGGATCGATCTCGGCGGCGACCCCGAACGGGAGTGCCGACAGCGCGCGCAGGACGCGTTCGGCGTTCGCCACCGTCGGTTCGATGAGGATGTCGACATCGCGCGTGGCGCGGGTCGTCCCCCACAGCTGCATCGCCGCGGCGCCGACTACGAGGTAGTTGGCCTCCTCGGCGTTCAGCAGGTGGCACAGGCGCGCCAGCTTGGAGCGAGAGGCGGTGGTCACCGTGCCTCGCGCTCGCGGCGCCAGGTGACGAAGGCGTCGTACGACGGGAATGTGCGCGGGGATGTTGGTTCGGCGAGCACACTGCCGACCGTCACGATGTCCTCACTCTCCAGCACGCGCGCTTCCGGCGACAAGGCGACATCGCGGCGCAGCTGCTCCAGTCGCGATCGCCCCAGTCGCGTCGAGGCGTCGTCATCCGCCGGCGGCGCCCCACGCTGCGCCGCGGCATACTGCCGAATCGCCTCAGCCACGATCCAGCTGCGCGAGCGATCGTGCCGCGCCGCGAGTTCGTCAGCGGCGCGAAGCGTATCGGGCGGCAGGGTGATCGCGATACGGGCGAAGGGGGGCTTATGGGCCATGGTGAATCATACGGAGTATTACTCAGTATGCAAATGACTGCTTTGGCGTGGGTGAACGGCCAAGCAGAGCTTGCCGCTGGCGCGCGGCCCCCGCGTTTCTGAGGACTTCAAACCGCGATGAGGCCGGCGCCCCATTCGAGTCTTACTCACGCAAGAGTATACTCGTATATGAGTACAATGCTTGCGCTTCGACCCAGATTTCTTTACTCATACAAGAGTATACTTGTACAAGAGTAAAGATGCCCGACATCGTCGACCGCCAATCTGAACAGCAGGAGCTGCGCGCCCTCCTGAGTCGGGGGACCCCTCAGCTCGCACTCCTCTACGGACGGCGACGGGTCGGGAAGACCTATCTCCTCAACCACATCTGGCCCAGGGAGCAGGTCTTCTACTTCACCGGCGCCGAGACGACCGAAGAGCAGAACCGCGCGACGTTGGTACAGGACCTGGCCGATTGGTCGAGCGAGACGCTGCACGTCGAGGACTACCCGACCTGGCGACAGGCCTTCCGGCTCCTCTTCGAGGTGCGGAGTCCAGAGCCGGTCGTCGTCGTCCTCGACGAGTTCCAGTACCTCGGCAAGACCCCGGAGGACCTCGGGAGTATCGCCTCCGAGCTCAACGCGGTCTGGGAGCAGCGCCGCCCGAATCGACCCTTCGTCCTGATCCTGTCCGGGTCGGCGGTGAAGACGCTCGAGGCCCTCGACGGGGGCGGGGCTCCGCTCTACGGCCGATTCACGTGGAAGGCCAAGCTCGAGCCCTTCGACTATGGCCACGTCGCGGAGATGGCGCCGTTCACGTCGCTGCGCGATCGCGTGCGCTGCTACGCCGCCTTCGGCGGCACGCCGCGCTATCTCGCCGCGCTCGATCTCGAGCAGTCACTCGACGAGAACATCGCGCGCCTCCTGCTCGATCCGCGGGGCGAGGTCCGCTCGCTGGTGGAGACGGCGCTCGTGCAGGAGCGCGGTCTGCGGGAGGTCGCGAAGTACCAGGCGATCCTGCGCGCCATCGGCACCGGCATCACCGAGTTTGCCGAAATCAAGGTGCGCGCGGGACTGCAGGCCGACGCCGACACGGTCGTGCGCCGCATGGTGGAGAAGCTGATCGACCTTGGCTACGTGCGCAGCGAGCGCAACATGGGCGCCAAGGCGACGGCGGCGTACCGGTACCGGATCGACGATCCGGCCTTTGCGTTCTATTACGCCTTCGTCACGCGCTTCGAGGCGGCCCTGGCGCGGAACGATCCCATGTCGATCTGGACGCAGCACGTCGCGCCCCTCTTCGACAATTACATCGGGCACGTGTTCGAGCGCATCGCCGAGCAGGCGTTTCGGCGCCTGCATGCGCGACTCGACTTGCCGATGGTCCGCGATTGGGGGCGCTGGGAAGGGCAGGACAGCGAACGACAACCGCTCGAAATCGACATCGTCGCCCCGCTCGTCGATGGTCGGGTGATGACCGGCGGCGTGAAGTGGAACGCGACCCCCATCCCCGCCAGGTGGCATCATCACCACATGGAGGGGCTGCAACGACTGACCAGGTCCGGTGTGGCCTGGGCCCACGCCGCCGCCCGGAAGGAGTCGCCGCTGCTGTGGGTTGCGGCTGGCGGTTTCGAGCCCGAGTTCGAGGCGGCAGTTCAAAAGGAGCGCGACGAGGTGTACTTGTGGGACCTCGAGATGTTGTACGGCGCGCAGGCGATGCCGTGAGGGGGCTCGGCTTGACGGGGCGCCGGTGACGGTGCCCCCATCGCGCTGAGCTGCTAGCCCGGTCGCCCGCTCTCCCCTACTCCGACCGAATCGCCCGCACCGGGCTGATGCGCGTCACCCGCCGCGCGGGGATCCACGCCGCCGCTATCGCCACCCCCAGCAGCACCAGCGGGGCGACCACGAACGCCATCGGGTCCGTCGCATTCACCCCGTACAGCACTCCGCTCAACACCCGGGCCGCCGCCGCCGACAGCGCCAATCCCAGCGCCACGCCGATCGCCACCAGCTGCAATCCGCCCCGCATCATCAGCCGCACCACCCGCCCCGCATCGGCCCCCATCGCCATGCGAATCCCCACTTCGCGCTCGCGCGTGGACACGGCATAGCTCACCACCCCGAACAGCCCGATCGAGGCCAGAACGAGGTCCAGGGTGCCGAAGGCGGAGATCACCCACGCCCCCAGCCGGTGCGGAAGGAGCGAGGCCGCCAGGTGCCGCTCCATCGTCTTCGCCTCCACCACCACCACGTCGGGATCGAGGCGTCGCGCCGCCGCCATCACCGCGCCGACCAGCGCGTCGGCCCCGCCCTGCGTGCGCGCCACCAGCGTCATCCCCCCGGTGGGTGCCTGCGCAAACGGCTGGTACAGGAAGGGGACCGGATCCTCTCCCAGCGTCCGGATCTTCGAGTCGCCGGCCACGCCGACCACCGTCACCTCCTGCTCCCGCACGCGCATCGTCCGCCCGATCGCGCTCTCCCCGGGCCAGAACTTGCGCGCGAACGCTTCGCTCACGATCGCCACCGGGTTCCCGCCAGGGGCGTCGGTCGCATCGAACGGACGTCCGTCGATAATGCGCACCGCCGCCGCGTCGAAGAACCCCTCGCTCACTCGGCTCCGGTCGATGCCGTGCGCCTCGCGCCCGGGGGGCGGATCCACCCCCGGCACCACCACATCCGTCCCGAGGTTGTTGAGGGGGCTGAGCTGCAAGTCCTCGGTGAGGCCGACCGCCGCCACCCCCGGAATGGCCGCCACCTCGGCGCGCAGCTGCGTGAAGTAGTTGGCGATCTGCTCGCGCGTTCGCCGCCCCTCCGGCTCCTGCAGCGACAGCACCACCGCCGGCGCCGAGCCGAAGCCGGGATTTATGTCGAGCCGAGCCCTGAAGCTGCGGAGGAAGAGTGCCGACCCCACCAGGAGCACCAGCGACACCGCCACCTGCACCACCACCAGGGCGCTGCGCAACGACACCGTGCGCCCGCGTCCGCTCCCCACGCTCTCGTTCTTGATGGTCGCGGCGATGTCGGGACGGGTGGCCTGCAGCGCCGGCGCCAGGCCGAATGACAAACCGGCGACTGCCGTGAGCAGCAGGCTCACCGCCAGCACCACCGGGTCGAGCGAGAGGTCGAGCGAGATCGGCAATTGCAGCGGGAGGTCGGCCTGCACCAGCGCCTCGAGCGCCACCACCGCCAGGGCGATCCCGGCCCCCCCGCCCAGCACCGCCAACAGCGTCGTTTCGGTCAGGAACTGGCGCAACAGGCGCCCCCGCCCCGCGCCTAACGCCAACCGCACCGCCACCTCGCGGCGCCGGTCGGCGGCCTGCGCCAGCAGAAAGCTGGCCAGGTTGGCGCAGGCAATCAGGAGCACCAGTCCTACGATCACCAGCATCAGCACGGCCGCCGGGACCAGCACCCGGTCGATCATCGGATTCACGATCACGTCGGACACGGCGACCACCGGCATCGCCGCGTCGCTGGGCCAGGTGTTGGGATATCGCGCCTGGTGCGCCTGCACGAACCGGTCGATCGCGATGCGCGCCTGGGCCATCGTCACCCCCGGCTTGAGCCGCGCCTGCACGAAGACCGACTGGTTGCGGCGCTCCTCCAGCTCGTTGACGCTCGACGGCTGCAAGTCGGCGGTCATCATCCGCGGGGCGTAGAAGGCCGGCGAAATGACCCGCAGCCCCCCGCGATAGGCGCTCGACGCGATTCCCACCACGGTGTAGGGGCGCGCGTTGAGCCGGAGCTCCTGCCCCACCACCCGCGGGTCGCCCGCATACCGCCGCTGCCAGTATTCGTTCGAGAGCACCACCACCGGATGCGCCCCGGGCGCCACGTCGTCGGAGGGGAGGAGCGTACGGCCGAGCTGCGCCCTGATTCCTAACAGCGAGAAGTAGTTTCCTGTCACCAGTTCGCCGACCAGCGATTCGAAGCTCCCCCCGGGGTCGGTCTGGGCCAGCGCGAGGCGAAATCCCGCCACGCCGGCAAAGACGTCGGTCGTCTCATCCTGCAGGTCGCGCAGGTCGGGAAACGAGAGCGGCCCGTGCGTGAAGCCCGGGAGCGTCTTGTAGAGATCGACGAGTTCGCCCGGCCGGTCTAGCGGCGCCTTGCGCATCATGACGGCGTTGACCAGCGAGAAGATCGCGGTGTTCGCCCCGATCCCGATCCCGACCGACAAAATGGCGATGAGCGTGAAGCCCGGGCGCTTGAGGAGGCGTCGCGCGGCGACGCGCAGGTCCTGCAGCAGGCGTTCCATATGTGGGGGCCCTGGTGGTGCCGGGCGTTGGGGGGAGGGCTCGGCCGCACGTCGATGGGGCGACTACGAGCGGACACGAGAGTGTGTTTCTATCGGGCGGAGGTC
>DAIESF010000088.1 GCA_027346425.1 Gemmatimonadota bacterium
TGGCGATGGTGGCGACCACCGAGGGTGCGGTGGCCCTGGCGACCGCCTGGCGTTCCCTGACCGGCGCTTCGCCCGCTCGCGAGGGGGAATCGCTCGCCATGGCCGATGTTGCGGCCTCCCTCAACCGGCGTGACACGGCGCGACGGGCGGCCACGCCGGGGGTCGTCACGCCGGCGCACGATCTCGACATGGCATGGGAGTGGGCCAAGGCACGGCTCGCCTCGTTCATGGTGCACGTCCCGCACGTCGGCACCGGACTCGTGGCCGGCTATGCCGCATCGCGCCCGGGATGGGGCGACTCGCGCCCGGGCTATGCCTGGTGCTTCGGCCGCGACGCTTGCTGGTGCGGCGATGCCCTGCTGGCTGCGGGGATGTTCGACGAGGCGCGTGCCGCGATGGAGTTCCTTGCCGCCACGGCCGACGTGACCGGGAAGATCGCCCACGAGATCACGACGAGCGGCGTTGCGCACTACGACGCCGCCGACTCGACGCCCCTGTGGCTGCGCTTCGTGGCGCAGTACGCCGACTGGACGGGCGACCTCGCCACGGTGCGTGGCGTCTGGGATGCCGTGCGTGCCGCCGTCGCGTTCGTCCTCACGCACGACCGGGACGGCGACGGACTCCCGGAGAACACCGGCGTCGGGCACGGCTGGGTGGAATCCGGGCCGTTAGGCGGCGGGGCGGTGACGTCGTATGTGGCGGCGATCTGGATCGATGCCCTCCGGCGCCTGGAGCCGCTCGCCCGCGCGGTGGGTGATGCCGAACTGGTGGTGCGCGCGGCAGGCGCGTGCACGCGCGCCACCGCCGCAGTTGACGCGCGCCTGCGCGACCCGCTGGGCGGGATGGTGGCGCTGCAGCTGGGCGCGGACGGCCGTCCCTCGTACGACCTCACCGCACTCTCGGCCGTTCCGGTCCTCCTCGGCGTCGACGAGGGGCCGGCAGCCGACGTCGTGATCGCACGGCTGGCGTCGGACGATTTTTCCGCTCCGTGGGGGGTGCGGATGATCGGGCACAGGGATGCGCGGTACCGTCCGCGGGGCTACCATTTCGGCGCGGTCTGGCCGCTCTACACGGGATGGGCCTCGCTGGCGGCCTTCGCACGGGCACGCCCCGACGAAGGATGGCAACACCTCGCGGCGGTCTCGGCGTGTGCCTTCGCCCGCGAGCGGGGGGCATTCGACGAAGTGCTCGACGGCGACACGGGGGCCGCCGCCGGTATCTGCCCCGATCAGGCGTGGTCGGCAGCGATGGTCATCTCACCCTTCATCTACGGCATGTTAGGCATCCGACCCACGGCCGCGGCGCGGCGCGTCATCATCGATCCGCTGTTGCCCTCGGCGTGGACGAAGGCGCGCGTGGCCGGACTGCGCATCGGCAGCTCGCGCCTCTCCCTGACCGTGACGCGCGCCGAGGACGTGGCGGGGGGGGCGGCGTATCGCGGCGAGTTGCAGCTGGAGAGCGGGCCGGCGCTCACGCTGCACGTCGGGACGGAGGGCGAGGGGGGCGGGGTCGTGCTTCAGGCCGGCACTCCCGTGACCGTGACGTGGCCCGCGAGGCGGGGGAGGGGGCATGGGGAGCGTTAGGCTCGACAACATCGCGAAGCGATTCGACGGGACCGGGGCGGCGGCGGTCGATGGCGTCTCGCTCACCATCGCCGAGGGAGAGTTCGCGGTCTTCGTGGGGCCGTCAGGGTGCGGCAAGACGACCGTCCTGCGCATGATCGCGGGGCTGGAGACCCCGACCTCTGGGCGAATCTTCATCGATGGGCGCGATGTCACCGACCTCCCGCCGCGCGACCGCGACATCGCGATGGTCTTCCAGAACTACGCGCTTTACCCGCACCTCTCGGTGCGCGAGAACATCGGCTTCGGGCTGCGGATGCGACGCGTGCCCGCGCTCGAGATTGCGCAGCGCGTCGACCGCGTCGCCGACTCGTTGGGGATCCTCGAGTTCCTCGATCGCCGGCCGGCCCAGCTGTCGGGTGGACAGCGGCAGCGCGTCGCCCTCGCCCGCGCCATTGTGCGGGAGCCCGCCGTCTTCCTCTTCGACGAACCGCTCTCCAACCTCGACGCGCAGGTGCGGGCCCAGACGCGCGGCGAGTTGGTGCGCCTGCACCGGCGCCTTGGCACCACCATGATCTACGTGACGCACGACCAGGTCGAAGCGATGACCATGGCGCAGCGGGTCGCCGTGATGCACAAGGGGCGCGTGGAGCAGCTGGCGCCACCGCTCGAGGTGTACCGAACGCCGGCGACGCTCTTCGTGGCCTCGTTCGTCGGCTCGCCGACCATCAACCGCTTCAGCGGGCGGACGCTCGGCGGAGGAGCGTCGCAGCTGTTCGACGGGGCGGTCCAGCTGCGAGTCGCGGCGCCGCTGCTGGAGGAGGCGACGCTGACGGTGCGTCCCGAACACCTCGACCTCGTGGCTCCCGTGCACGGGAGTGCCGGCGAGGTCACGCTGGTCGAGCCCCTGGGGCCGGAGACGATCCTGCATGTGCGGCTGACGGGAGGGGAGGAGGCGACGCTTCGCCTCCCGGCCGGGCCGGTCCCAACGGTCGGGAGCACGGTGGGGGTCGCCGTGCGGGCGCCGGAGGCGCTGGTGTACGACGGCGCGGGGCGCCTGGTAGGGCGCGGCGTCGCGTGATGGGACAGCGGGCGCGCCGCGGGCCAACGTTGCGGCTGACGGCGCACGTCACGGGGGCCGCCCTGGCGCTCGCCGCGCTTGCCGCCTGCGGACGGGGGGCGGACGACGACATCGTCCTCCGCATGACCTCGTGGCAGTCGCCCCAGGAGAACGTCCTCGACCGCCCGGCGGTGCAGGCGTTCGAGCGCGCCCACCCGGGGGTGCGCGTCGTCAACGAACCGGTCAGCAACCAGGCGGAATACCGTGAAAAGGTGATCACCGCGATCGCCTCGGGTTCCCCCCCCGACGTGCTCCTCCTCGATGGCATCGACGTCCCGTCGTTCGCCGAGGCTGGCGTCCTTCTCAACCTGACCCCCTTCGCCGCGCGGGCCGGACTCGCGCTGGACCAGTTCTTCCCGAACGTCCTCTCGATGTTTGCCCGCGGCGACTCGGTCCTCGCCTTCCCCAAGGGGTTCTCGCCGGTCGTCTACTACTACAACCGGGCCCTGTTCGACGCAGCCCATGTCCCGTATCCGAAGGACGACTGGACCTTCGACGACTTCCTCCGCACCGCCAAGGCCCTCACCATCGATCGCGACGGCGACGGGACGCCTGAGCAGTGGGGGACCGCGGTCGACCGGCGCTTCCATACCTGGCAAGCGATGATCTGGAGTGGCGGGGGTGACATCCTTGCACCCGACGGCCGCCATGCCACCGGCGCGCTCGATGGGCCGGCGACGATCCGGGCGCTGGAGTTCCTGACGTCGCTGGCGATCGTGCACAAGGTCGCGCCACCCCCCAACGCCTTTCGCGCGGTGTCGGGCACCGAGACCCGCCTCTTCTACTCGGGGCGGCTCGCCCTCCTCCCGAGCGGGCACTGGCTCCTGCCGAACATCCGCGCCCAGCTGGTCCGTGGGCAGCTCTCGTTAGGTGTGGTCGCCTTCCCGCACGCCCCGGGGGCCGCACCGGTCACTCCGCTGTTCGCCTCGGGGTGGGCCGTGCCCCGCAATTCCGCGCACCGCAAGCTCGCAGTCGAACTGGCGGCGGCGCTCGCCGGCGCCGAGGCACAACGACACCGCCTGGCGGCCGGGCTCGAGCTCTCCACCATGCCTGCGGTGCAAGAGGAGTTCGCCTCGAAGGACTCGCTCGGGCTGGAACGCGCCTTCCTCCAGCAGGTCGCCACCGGGCGGCCGCCATGGGGGGCGCGCATCGCCCGTTTCCGCGAGGTGGAGGCCCAGCTCCCCGATATCATCGACCGGGCCGTGATCCGTGGAGAAAAGGTCGCCGTCGTCGCCCACGAGGTCGCCCGTCGCCTCGACGAGATCCTTGCCCGATGAGCCGGGTGAAGTCGTGAGCCCCCCGCTCCGTGCCGCGATACGCACCGTGATCGGTGTGACCATTGCCTGGGCCGTGGCAACCTTCGTCGCCGTTGCCCGTACCGAGGCGCACGTCGAATACGCCCTGGCGGCGCACGAGGCGCGCACCATCGTGCGCGCGCTGGCCCAGGATCCCGATGCCCGCCCCTCGCCGAAGCGGCGCCTGGTCTCCGAGGGCGGGATCACTCGGGTGACCATGGAGCTTTCCCGCTTCATCGGGCACGACGTGCGCG